>NZ_WQOJ01000040.1:0-926 GCF_018784545.1 Pseudoflavonifractor sp. MCC625
TACGCTTTGATGTCCCGCTGTGGACTGGAGCCGGAACGCTACTTCGACCACGAAGATTTCATGGCGATCTTTGATTTCAATACTCCGGCAACCATCGGGGCGCTGGGAACAGCGGTCAGCCAGATCAACCAGCAGGTGCTGCGGCAGATCGGCGTTACCGTCCGAAATGCAGAGCGCGAAGCCAACCAAGAAAGGAGCAAACAAGATGAACAATCCCATGACCTATATCCAGAACGGAGACTATCTGATTCCCGACCTGAAGTTGAGCCAGCAGCGGTCGAAACCCCTGGGCAAGTACGGCAGGATGAGGAAAAACTACCTGAAGGAACATCGTCCCATCCTCTACAACCAGATGCTGCTGAGCGAGAAGTTGTACCAGCATCTTCTGGAGATCGACGAGACCGCCCAGAGCAGACTGGAGCAGATGATGCCCCAGCTGGCGAAGGAAGCGGGAGCCACCGAGGAACTGAAAGCCAGCGATCCCATGAAGTGGGTGGGGCTGATGAACACCTGCAAAGCCCAGGCAGAGGAGATCCTGATGGCGGAGCTTATCAACAGCTGACCCTAAACCTGTTCCTCTCCGAAGCGGAACAGATCCAATCCATAGATGAAGCAGAGAATGTAGCGCATACATCCTCTGCTTTTTCTTTTGCCCAAAATGACATCGACCATGTGCTGCGTTTGGGCGGCAATACAGACCGTCAAAGGGAGCGTGTGGTTGCAGCCTTTGAAAAGCAGAAAACCACCGCTGAGATTGCCGAGATACTGAAAACGCTGTACCACGGCGGCAATGGCCTTGGCAGTGTGAGCGCATGGTATGCCGAGGATGGTATCCATCTTTCACATGGGAAGTCTGTCCGTTATGACAGGTCTGCCCAGGTCATTTCCTGGGAGAGCGCCGCAGAGCGTATCGGGGAGCTTTTGGA
>NZ_WQOJ01000040.1:936-5825 GCF_018784545.1 Pseudoflavonifractor sp. MCC625
TCAGAAAAGCTCTGGTATCTGTACCACGATTTCAGCGAGGAAGCCAGAAAAGCCGGATATTTGTCCTGCCTGTCAGAAATCAAAGGCAATGGTTTCCCGGAGGAGACCCGCCGCCTGATGGAGCAGCTGAGTGAACCGGCTTTCCGCCAGAACCTCAAGGAAGAATACGCTACCTTCTTGACTGCCTATCAGCAGGACCGTGACCTGTTGCGCTTTCACTATCATAGGACGAAGGAGATCTGGGAGAACCTGAAGGACCTTGACCTGCCCCGCAGGACTTTTTCTTCGGACCTTTCCCAAGTGCCAACCGTCCAGCATTTCATTACCGAGGATGAGATCGACGCCGCCATGACCGGCGGCAGCAGTTTTGCCGGAGGAAAAGGCCGTATCTATGCGTTCTTCATGGAAAACCATACGGATAAGGAAAAAGTGAGATTCCTTAAAGACGAGTATGGCATTGGCGGACGCTCTCATGCCCTGTCCGGCGCAACACACAGCGGCGAATGGGAAAAGGTTGCCAAGCGCATTACCTCACTTGTCCAGAAAGACCGCTATCTTACCGAACAGGAACAGGCACAGTATGACAAGATCCAGTCTGAACAGGAACTGGCCGAAGAAGATGCCATTCAAGCCCAGCAGCCGGAGATGGATGAAGAAACACCAAAGCCTACCCTTGGGGAGCAGTTTGAGCAGTATAAGCCTGTGGTGACTGCCGCCATTTCTGAGGATACCGCATACCGCAATGCCTGCGGGCATTCTGACCGTGAAAATGCTGTCATCGAGGGTAATGCCGCTGTGCGCCGTGCAGTCCTTGGTTCTAAGGATATGGAGCTGATCCGACTCTATTCGGATGTGCCGGAGTTCCGTCAGCGTTTACACCGGGAAGTGATCGACGAGACCTATCCAAAGCTCCATGAGCTTCTGCGCCCTCTTTCTCAGGAAGATATTGATACTGCCCTTTGTGCATGGAACGGCAATATCGAGAGTAAACACGCTGTTGTCCGCTATATGAAAGACCATGCAAGAGAAAAAGATACCGCCGCATGGCTGGCTCAGGAATACGGCGGCAGTAACAGCAACAGCCTGTTTGTTGTCCGTGCCGGCAGCCCGGAGGAAACGCAGCTGCCCTGGCCGAAGGTACAGCGCCGGATTGCCCAGCTCATTCAGGAGGACCGGTTCTATACCGAAGAAGAACAGAACCGTTTTGACGACATCGACCCAATCGCCATCCGGGAAGCTCTGGAAGAAAGAGGGATCGTCAACGGACAGGTGACAGACCCGGAAAAACTGGACAATGCCCCGTTTATCCAACAGGTGATGTCAGATGCAGAGCAGATCGCAGATGCCGAGACAGAGCAGACTTCCGAAGTTTCCATTTCCGATGAGGAATATGACGCAGTTCGCCGCCCAATTCCGCAAAGAACCTCCTATGACCCAGCCGCCCCGGTCTATGCCGTGGGCGATACCGTGTATATCGAGGATGACGCCTATCAGATCACAGAGCTGCGGGAGGACACCGTACAGCTTCTGCCCACCGGCATGGTATATCCCATCTACCGGGCAGAGCGCAAAGAACAGTTCGAACAGCTGCTTCGGGCAGACCGCCGCAATGCTTACTATACCGAGTTTCTTCCCATTGACCCGGACAAGGCAGATCAGGACTTGCGGGATGTATTGGCTCATGGACTGATGGATGAAGCGGATAAAAAGCAGATTTCCACGCTGCTGCAATCCGGCAGGAGCAACAGCGAGATCGCCTACTGGCTGAGCAGAGCCTATTCCGGTGAGATTGAGACACTGAATCTGGAGACCGGCGATATTGCCCTGGCTATGCTGTATTTCCGCTGGGATGAAGTTGCACCTTTGCTGCGCGGGATGTATGCCCGTCAGCTGGATGGCTTTGGACAGGAACCGCCCCAACCGTCTGTCAAATTCCCGGTCTTCCACTCCGAGACCGTGGCCGTCTATCCGGGCGATAAGAACCATCTGCCTTATGATGTGGTGGTGGAACGACTGCATATCGAGGAGCCGGAGCCACCAGCCCCTGTGACTGAGCCGGAGAAAACCTTTGAGGAAGTGTTGGATGAACACCCGGTTTCCATTCAGGTCAATGGCCAGTGGCAGACTTTTCCCAATGCCAGAGCCGCCGAGGAAGCCGCTTACGGGGAATACAAGGACAACCTGCGCCGCACCGCTGAGAATTTCCGTATCACCGACGACCACCTGGGCGAAGGCGGTCCGAAAGCCAAGTTTCAGGCCAATATCGCGGCAATCAAGCTGCTGAAATATCTGGAGGAAACCACTGAACAGGCAACGCCGGAGCAGCAGAAAATTCTTTCCCGATATGTGGGCTGGGGCGGTCTTGCCGACGCCTTTGACCCGGAGAAACCGGCATGGGCTTTAGAATATGCCCAGCTGAAAGAGCTGCTGACCCCGGAGGAATATGCCGCTGCCAGAAGCTCCACCCTCAACGCCCATTACACCAGCCCTACGGTCATTCAGGCCATCTATGAAGCGGTGGGGCGTATGGGATTTGAGACAGGAAATATTCTGGAGCCATCTATGGGTGTGGGCAATTTCTTCGGTATGCTGCCGGAAGAAATGCGAAACAGTCGTCTGTATGGCGTGGAGCTGGACTCGGTTTCCGGTCGCATCGCAAAGCAGCTCTATCCCAAGGCGGACATCACAGTAGGCGGCTTTGAGACCACCGACAGGCGTGACTTCTTTGACCTTGCCATTGGTAATGTGCCTTTCGGTCAGTATCAGGTTCGAGATAAAGCCTATGACAAGCTGAATTTCAGCATCCACAACTACTTTTTTGCCAAAGCACTCGACCAGGTGCGTCCCGGCGGCGTGGTGGCCTTTGTCACCAGCCGCTATACGATGGACGCCAAGGATTCCACCGTGCGCCGCTATCTTGCTCAACGTGCCGAGCTGCTGGGAGCCATCCGTCTGCCCAATGACGCTTTCAAGAAAAACGCTGGTGCAGAGGTCGTTTCGGACATCATTTTCCTGCAAAAGCGTGACCGTCCGCTGGACATTGCACCAGAGTGGACCCAGACCGGACAGACGCAGGACGGCTTTGCCATCAACCGCTATTTCCTAGACCACCCGGAAATGGTGCTGGGCCGACAGGAACCGGAAAGCACCGCCCATGGCATGGACTACACCGTGAATCCCATTGAGGGGCTGGAGCTTGCCGATCAGCTGCATGATGCCGTGAAGTACATTCGCGGCACTTACCAGGAGGCCGAGCTGCCGGAGCTGGGCGAAGGCGAAGCCATCGACACTTCTATCCCCGCCGACCCCAATGTGAAAAATTACTCCTACACCGTTGTGGACGGCACTGTGTATTTCCGTGAAAACAGCCGCATGGTGCGCCCTGACCTGAATGCCACCGCCGAAGCTCGTGTAAAAGGGCTGGTGGGGCTGCGGGAATGTGTCCAGCAGCTCATTGATCTGCAAATGGACGCCGCCACACCGGACAGCGCCATTCAGGATAAACAGGCCGAACTGAACCGGCTCTATGACAGCTTTTCCGCAAAATATGGTCTTATCAATGACCGGGCGAACCGGCTGGCCTTTGCTGATGATTCCAGCTACTATCTGCTCTGCGCGCTGGAAGTCATTGACGAGGACGGCAGGCTGGAGCGTAAAGCGGATATGTTCACCAAGCGCACCATCAAGCCACACAAGGCGGTGGACACCGTGGATACCGCCAGTGAAGCCCTTGCCGTCTCCATCGCGGAGAAAGCCTGTGTGGATATGGCGTATATGTCGAAGCTAACCGGCAAGACCTGCGACGAACTGGCCGCCGAGCTGCAAGGCGTGATCTTTCGTGTATCGGGACAGCTGGAGCAGGACGGAACGCCCCATTATGTGACTGCTGACGAATACCTTTCCGGCAATGTGCGGCGCAAGCTGCGTCAGGCACAGCGGGCCGCACAGCAGGACCCTTCCTTTGCAGTCAATGTGGAGGCCCTTACCGCTGCCCAGCCCAAAGACCTGGATGCGTCGGAAATCGAGGTGCGTCTGGGTGTTACCTGGATCGACAAAGAGTACATCCAGCAGTTTATGTATGAGACCTTCGACACGCCGTTTTATCTCCAGCGCAATATCGAGGTCAACTACACCCCGTTTACAGCAGAGTGGCAGATCACCGGCAAAAGCTCTGTAAGCCAGAACAATGTGGCAGCCTATACCACCTACGGAACCAGCCGTGCCAATGCCTACAAGATTTTGGAGGATTCCTTGAACCTGCGGGATGTCCGTATCTATGACACGGTGGAGGATGCAGACGGCAGGGAGCGCCGGGTGCTGAATGCCAAGGAGACTACGCTGGCAGCACAAAAGCAGCAGGCTATCCGGGATGCTTTCAAGGACTGGATTTGGAAAGACCCGGAGCGCCGCCAGACTTTGGTGCGCCAGTACAACGAGGAAATGAACTCCACCCGCCCCCGCGAGTATGATGGCAGCCATATCACTTTTGGGGGCATGAACCCGGCCATTACCCTGCGGGAACACCAGAAAAGCGCCATCGCCCATGTGCTGTATGGAGGAAATACCCTGTTGGCACATGAAGTAGGCGCAGGCAAAACTTTTGAAATGGTAGCTGCTTCGATGGAAGCCAAACGCCTGGGACTGTGCCAGAAATCCCTCTTTGTTGTGCCAAACCACCTGACCGAGCAGTGGGCTTCGGAGTTTCTGCGGCTCTATCCTTCCGCCAACATCCTTGTCACCACGAAAAAGGACTTTGAGACCCACAACCGTAAGAAGTTCTGCGCCCGGATCGCCACCGGCGACTATGATGCCATCATCATGGGACACAGCCAGTTTGAGCGTATCCCCATCAGCCGGGAGCGTCAGGAACGGCTTCTCTATGAGCAGAT
>NZ_WQOJ01000040.1:6040-6625 GCF_018784545.1 Pseudoflavonifractor sp. MCC625
TGATGTGGTAACTTTTGAGCAGCTGGGTGTGGACCGGCTGTTTGTGGACGAGGCCCACAACTACAAGAACCTGTTTTTATACACAAAAATGCGGAATGTGGCTGGTCTTTCCACATCGGACGCGCAGAAATCCTCCGATATGTTTGCCAAGTGCCGCTATATGGATGAGATCACCGGAAACCGTGGCGTGATCTTTGCCACCGGCACACCGGTCAGCAACTCCATGACCGAGCTTTACACCATGCAGCGTTATCTTCAATATGAACGCCTGCAAGAACTGAACATGACCCACTTCGACTGCTGGGCTTCCCGATTTGGAGAGACCGTCACAGCATTGGAGCTGGCACCGGAAGGCACCGGCTACCGGGCAAGAACGAGATTCAGCAAGTTCTTTAATCTGCCGGAGCTGATGAACCTGTTCAAAGAAGTGGCGGACATTAAGACTGCCGACCAGTTAAATCTCCCTACCCCGGAAGTGGAGTACCACAACATCGTGGCGCAGCCCACCGAACATCAGCAGGAAATGGTCAAAGCTCTTTCGGAGCGTGCATCGCTGGTACACAGCGGAACTGTTGACCCGTCCCA
>NZ_WQOJ01000041.1:0-220 GCF_018784545.1 Pseudoflavonifractor sp. MCC625
GCCTTTGACAGTATCCGCGAGGAATACACCACAATGCTGCAAAATCAGCTGGCCAGAGGTAACAACGGTCTCATCAAGACCAAATACCTGACTTTTGGTATCGACGCAGACAGCATCAAAGCTGCCAAGCCCCGTCTGGAGCGTATTGAGACCGATATACTTAATAACTTCAAGCGTCTTGGTGTAGCTGCCAGAACGCTGGACGGTAAAGAAAGGCTTT
>NZ_WQOJ01000042.1:0-293 GCF_018784545.1 Pseudoflavonifractor sp. MCC625
CCAATCCAGACTCCCAGAATGTCCTTCCTGCCATCCATGGTGACACCCAGAACCACATACGCTGCTTTGGTCACGTACCGACGGTCTTCCCGAACCTTGTAGTGAATGGCGTCCATGAACACAAACGGATACACCGGCTCCAGAGAGCGATTCTGCCAGGCTGTGACCTCCGGCATGATCTTTTCACTGATCTTCGTCACCAGCTCCGGAGAGATCTCCACGCCGTACAGCTCCTTGATCTGCTCAGCGATATCCCGCTGGCTCATGCCGCAGGCGTACAGTGCCAGGATCTT
>NZ_WQOJ01000004.1:0-84945 GCF_018784545.1 Pseudoflavonifractor sp. MCC625
TGGCCCGTTGGTCAAGCGGTTAAGACGGCGGCCTCTCACGCCGCAAACATGGGTTCGATTCCCGTACGGGTCACCAATTTTCTCTTGACAAAGAGATGAAAATTGAATATAATAGCTTATCGTTGAGAAGAACGGTAAGGAGAAGAAATAAAATTTCTTTTGCTTACTTTTCTTCTCGGAGAAAAGTAAGTTGGTGTTGATTGCGGTGAGGGTCCACCCGTTCCCATTCCGAACACGGAAGTTAAGCTCACCTGCGCCGAAGATACTTGTCTGGAGACGGACCGGGAAAATAGGTAATGCCAACACAAGAGAGGGTCTGGTCTGACCAGACCGGACCCTTTTATATTCCTCCTTAGCTCAGTCGGTAGAGCATGCGGCTGTTAACCGCAGGGTCGTTGGTTCGAGTCCAACAGGGGGAGCCAGAAACGAGTGCGGCTTGCCGTCACGAATCATGGCGGCAAGCCATTCTCTTCTTACGAAGAACCGAACACCGGTAATGGGCCTTTAGCTCAGTTGGTTAGAGCAGCCGGCTCATAACCGGTCGGTCCACGGTTCGAGCCCGTGAAGGCCCACCATGTAGGGGTATAGCTCAGCAGGTAGAGCAGCGGTCTCCAAAACCGCGTGCCGAGGGTTCGATTCCTTCTGCCCCTGCCACAGAAAAAACAGTAAACGCTGATGATATAGAGTAGAAATGGCGCGGTAGTTCAGTTGGTTAGAACGCCGGCCTGTCACGCCGGAGGTCGAGGGTTCAAGTCCCTTCCGCGTCGCCATTTGCTGCTGTAGCTCAGTAGGTAGAGCACATCCTTGGTAAGGATGAGGTCTCCGGTTCAAATCCGGATAGCAGCTCCAAAAAGCCTTGAAAACTTCGGTTTTCGAGGCTTTTTTGTTGCTGAAAAGCGGATGGATTTTGTATGGGCCGGTGTGCGGATCTACTCTGATCCGCACACCGGCCCATGTCATTTTTATTTTTCACCGATAAACAGCAGGTGATCGGAGGCGCCCAGGTGTTCGGGCTTTTCGCAGATGTAAAAGTGATACCGCAGATATTGGGCATAGCTCTCGTCATCCATTGCATTGATCTTATCGTGAAGCAGTTCACTGATACCGTCGGAGGCGACCTCATGCAGGATTTTGATACCACCCGCACGGAGCAGATCCCGACAGGCGTCGATGGTATGAAATATAAAGGGAAAATCATCACAGCGGAATGTTTCTTTGTTGTAGTCCCCGTTTACAAAATAGTCCGGTATCTCGTGGAACATAGTGAGTATGACCATGTCATTGGAAATAAACGCAAAGAACAGTTTGCCATCGGGTTTGCACACACGCTTTGCCTCGGCAATGGACCGGAGCTTGTCCGCTTCACTGTGTAAGTGGTACAGGGGGCCCAGGAGAAGGACGATATCAAAGGAATCGTCGGGGTAGCGGCTGAGATCCATAGCGTTGCCCTGTACCAAATCAATGGAGTCCTGAGGAGTCAGCTTTTTTTGAAAGGCTTCGATGTTTCGGTCGGACAGCTCCAAAGCGGAGACGGAATAGCCCTTGCGGGCAAAATACAGGCTATATTCCCCAGCACCGGCTCCTACATCCAGGATCTTTGCCCCCGGAGTAAGGTACTGCTCTATATACCGCACCGTGGTCAAAAACTCTACACGGGCAGCTTTGGAGCGATTTAGACGGCTGTTTTCGTCTAAGCGGGAATACAGGGTCTGTACAAGTTCGGTGTCATTTTCAAACGAGAGGCCATTTGAAAAAAGTGTGGGTCTGTCCCAGTCATTTTTCAGAATGGCGTAATGGGCGGTATCACAGATCCCCTGGTTGTTGCGGCCGGACTGCCTGGTGGTACCCTCATATTTCATGCCGCATTTTTTCATGACAGCGCCAGAATGGGGATTGTTGGGGTCGTGTCTGGCAGTGATGCGGTTGAAATCACAGGTGTCAAAAAGGTAGTGGATGACTGCTTGCAGCGCTTCGGTCATGATGCCCTGGTGCCACCAGCGTCGTCCGATGCAATATCCGATTTCAATGGAAGAGAGCTGGTCGTTGGGGTCCATGCCACTGATACTTCCGATGGGCTGTCCCACCTCTTTTAGGACAATGAGCCACTGGTAGTAATCGCTTTGGACGTAGTGATTGATCCAATCCTGCAGAACCTGTTGGGAAACTTCTACACTGCTGTGGACGGGCCAGGTCAAGTATTTTACCACGTTCGGATCGGAGGCCCAGTTGTCAAACATCGATTGCGCATCTTCCGGTACGGCTCTGCGGAGAAGAAGTCTCTGAGTTTCAATGGTTTGGGTTCCCCTGTGGATCGCCATAAAATCAGTCCTTTCCATGTAGCATATAAAATAAAAAAGCAGTGTGGGCCGACCGTGGAAGGTTTTGGCCCACACTGCTCTGTTTTCGCTCCAGATCTGCCTGGATTATTGGAAAAAAGAGTATGACAATGTAAGCCCCATGCAGCAAGTAGGCATAGGGTTACCGAATACATGGTCCACATGGCAAACATAAAAATGGCTGTGCATTGTCACACCTCCTGCGATTTTTGGGGTATTATACGCCTGCATAGAGGAAAAGTCAATAGGTTACGCCTCGGAAGGAGCCTCCTGGGCACTGTCTTGCGGTGGCTGGGGACGATCTCCATTCTCAGAGGGAGCACCGCTGGGTTGGGTGCCCGGATTGCCGCGGAGACCACCGTGGCCGCCCATACCGCCCCCCATCTGGCCGGGATTTTGCTCCGAGCCGTCATTGGTGGTGACTGTGCCGCCGTTGTTGGTATAAGTGCCGTCGCAGTCCAGCGCCGTATTGCCGCTGCCATTGCAGGTCAGATCCAACGTTCCGCCGTTGACGGTCAGATCTCCGTTGGAATCCACACAGTCCCCTGTGGAGATAATGGTGAACTCTCCGCCGTTGATGAGGATAAAGCTGTCCGTGCCGCTGGAAAAGGTGTCCTGGGACTGCCCGCCAGGTCCGCGGAAACCGGAGCTGTCGGCCCCTCCGGCGGCGTTGAGCCCGTCGTCGGAGGAGGTAATATCAAATGTGCCGGCATCAACTGTGATGCTCAACCCCTCGATCCCCTCGTAACAATAGGGGATGGTAAAGGAGCCGTTCTGGATGGTGAGGGCGGCGTCGGAGTGGATGGCGTCGTCACCGCTGCGGAGGGAGAAGGTGCCGCCGGTGATGAGAGCCTCCCCGCCGGCGTGGAGGCCGTCATCGACGGTATCCAGGGTAAAAGTACCGCCCGCTATGGTGAAGCTGCCCTCGGCCTTTATGCTCTTCTGGCTCACGGTGTCCGCTTCGGTCTCTGCGGCAGTGGTTTCACTCTGAGCTACCCCGCTCTTTTGCTGTCCACCGTCCATGGGGCCAAACGCATCCTCGCTACTGCTTAGATCTACGCTGGCGCTGCCTGCCCCTGTGTGCAGGTCAAAAGTCCCTCCGTCGATCTGGAGGGCGCCGGCGGCACTGATGGCATCTCCCTGCGCGGTAACCGAGAAGCTGCCCTCAGCAAGGTAGAGGAAGCCCAGAGAGGGATCGTCGCTGTTCTCTGCATGGAGGCCGTCCTTACCCGAGGTAATGGTAAAGCTGCCGTCGGCAATGGCGATGCTGTCTTTTCCGGACAGGCCGTGGTTGGCGG
The DNA here is from genome assembly GCF_018784545.1 of Pseudoflavonifractor sp. MCC625. NCBI lineage: Bacteria > Bacillati > Bacillota > Clostridia > Eubacteriales > Oscillospiraceae > Pseudoflavonifractor > Pseudoflavonifractor sp. MCC625. The sequence continues at coordinate 3,635 of NZ_WQOJ01000004.1, forward strand.
CAGTGATGGTATAGCTGCCGCCGGTGATCACCAGCTCATCCTTGGACACCACCCCGTGCCCGGCCGGAGACTGGATGGTAAGACTGCCGGTGCCGTTGAGAGTCAGGTCGGTCTTGGAAAAAAGAACCGCGTCAATGTTGTTTTCATCTATGGCCACATACTCCCCGCCATTGGCAAGGTAGCTCTCAGTCCCATCCGCCAGAGTAAGGAACACCTTATCTGCCGACAGAGCATAGATGGGAGCGGAGGTGGCGCTGGTCACATCCACGCCGTTGAGGACAAGTTGGACTTTGTCGCTCTCGCCGGCGTTGACGACGATCTGCCCGTCCGTGAGGGTGCCCGAGAGGAGATATACGCCCTCGGAGGATAGGATGACCCGGCTGCCTTCGATGGTCACGGCATCGGAAGCGCAGGAGGCGCTGTCCCCATTGAGTTGGATGGGGATGGCGGCACTCTCGTCATAGGTGCCCGCTAGGTCTCGGTCACTGAAAAGCGCCTGGGTATCGATGGCGGCAGCAGTGGACTCTGCCGTCTGAGCGGCAGTTTCAACGGCGGCAGAGGGAGTAGCCTGGGTATTCTGCGCTCCACAGCTGCTGAGGAGCAGCAGAGCAGACAGCAGGGGAGCGGTCAGCCGCAGCATTGAGTGTTTCATAAAAACTTCCTCCTTTACAGGGCGGCGGCGCTGGTATCCTGGTGGCCCAGGGAGATCTCCAGGTTCCCGTTGCGCAGCCGCAGCTGGTCGATAAAGCGTTTTTCCTGGGAAGGGTCCTTTAAGGTCAGATCATAGGTCAGCTTAAAGAGACTGCCCATGTTGGTGGTCTTGACCTGCGTGAGGGAATACCGGCGGGCATACTGATGCAAAACGGGATCAAATACCCCGGCATAGTCCAGGTCCTCAGGAATGGTAATATGGAGGGTGCGCTCGGGGGTATTCTGGGCCCAGGGACGCAGGCTCAGGGCGTTATAGAGCATCATGGCTCCGCCCAGGATGAGGGTAAAGAGAGCCCCATAACCAAGGTAGCCCATGCCGGTAATGAGGCCTGTTCCCATGGCCACAAAGAGGGCCCCGATCTCCCGGGCGGAGCCCGGGGCAGAGCGGAAGCGCACCAGGTTGAAGGCTCCGGCCACGGCCACCCCGGTGCCCACATTGCCGTTGACCATCAGGATGACCACGCAGACCACTGCGGGCAGGATGGCGAGTGTTACGGCCAGGCTCCGGCTGAAGTGGGAGCGCCACAGGGTCATGGCACACAACAGAAGGCCCAGTATCAGGGACACCCCCACACACAGCAGAAAGGCGCCGGGGGCAATGGTATTGGTCAAAGCGGTATCAAAGAGACCTTGAAACAAGTTGTCAGTCATATTTTTGTTCTCCTCTCTGCTGGGGAAGCAGGATTGTTTGATAGGCAGTTCCATATTTGGAAAAAGAAGTTTTAAAGATGCCCAGTTCGGACAGGGTACGGGCCATCCAGAGGGGCAGGCTGCCCGCGGTCTTGACCTCCATGAGCACCTGGTCGGCAGGAAGGATGGGAATGCCCCAGGGGTCAGAGTTCAGGGTAAGAGCCTCCTGGCGGTAGCGGATTTCAGTATCAAAGGTGACCCGGAACGCCTCGTCCTCCGCCCCGCGGTAGGAGTCCCGCTCATAGGAGAGGAAGACGGCCGGGCGCAGGGCGGCGTAAAATCCCGCCGTATAGGCCAGCTCCCCGCCGATCTGGGTCTCCGGCCAGGAGGCACTGCCCGCAATACAGTCCAGGGCCTCCCTCTGGGGCATGGTGAGGCGGCGCTTGTAGACCACGGAACAGTATTTCTTCTTCAACTCCACGAATACCGGCGCCTCCAGACCGGCCCTGCCGTAGCTGCGGACACGGAGCTTTTCCTTGTAGACCGGCCGCTCCAGACTGCGGCGGATGAGGCGGAAGTCGGGGGTATCCAGGTAGAGATTGCGGATGGAGCTGTGGCTGTACTCGTCGGGCACCACATAGGGCGCCATCGCGGCCAGGATGGCCTGCTGCTGCCGGCGGCTCATCTGATATTTGATCTCATATCGCTGAAAGACCATCTGATTTTTCACGGGTGTGGCCTCCTTTTTGAACATCGTGAGGTCAGTATAGAGATCCAACCCTAATTGAACTTAAAATCCGCCCACTCTTTTCGGCTGACATTTTTCGCCCCCGGTGCTATTCTTTTAATTAGAGTTAAGGAGCGTATGCTATTCTTGCCTTATAACACAGGAGAGAAGGTGGCGCAATGCGCATTTTATTGGCAGAGGACGAGCGGTCCCTGTCCCGGGCAGTGGTGGCCCTGCTGGAAAAACACAACTATTCCGCTGACGCGGTATATGACGGAGAAGAGGCCTTGGATTATCTGGAGGCGGGGAATTACGACGCCCTGATCCTGGATATCATGATGCCCAAGCTGGATGGACTGGAGGTCCTGCGGCGGCTGCGGGCGGCGGGGAATCCCATCCCGGTGCTGCTGCTCACCGCCCGGTCAGAAATAGAGGATAAGGTGACCGGATTGGACACCGGGGCCAACGATTATCTCACCAAGCCGTTTTCCACCGAGGAGCTCATGGCACGCATCCGGGCCATAACCCGCAGCCAGACCGGCGGCCAGCTGACCAGCCGCCTGAGCCTGGGCAACATTACCCTGGATCAGACCACCTTTGAGCTATCCTCTCCCCACGGAAGTTTCCGCCTGGCCAACAAGGAATATCAGATGATGGAGCTGCTCCTGCGCAATCCCCAGCAGCTCATCTCCAGCGAGCGGTTTTTCGAGCGGATCTGGGGCTATGACAGCGAGGTGGAGCTGAATGTGGTGTGGGTGTATATCTCCTATCTGCGGAAAAAGCTCGCGGCCCTTCAGGCGGATATTCAAATTAAGGCGACCCGCAACGCGGGCTATTCCCTGGAGGAGCGGCCATGATCAGACGTCTGCGGCATAAGCTGATCGCCGCCTGTATGCTCTCCCTGGCCATCGTTTTGCTGGTGATCCTGGGGGGCGTGAACCTGATGAGCTATCACAAGGTGGTCTCTGACGCCGATGCCATCCTGGCCGTGCTGGCCACCAATGACGGGACCTTTCCCAAACACCAGGGAGGGCTCCAGCAGCCCCCGCCCGGTGAGCCGGGAAGGAAACCGGACCTCTTTGACCAGCGGGGCATGTCCCCGGAGACGCCGTATGAGTCCCGGTTCTTTTCGGTGCTTCTCAGCGAAGACGGCCAGGTGCTCCAGACAGACACCGGTCAGATCGCCGCTGTGGATGCCGAGGACGCCGCCGCCTATGCTCAGAGTGTAGTGAAATCCGGGCACAGCGCCGGTTTCTGGGGAAACTACCGCTATCTGCTCTGTGATGACGAGCTGGGAAGCCGGGTCATTTTTCTGGACTGCGGCCGCAGTCTCTCTTCCTTCCGCACCACCCTTCTTGCCAGCCTGTCGCTGGCTCTGCTGGGGCTGGCGGCGGTCCTGATTTTGCTGCTGATCCTGTCCAAGCATATTGTCCGGCCGGTGGCGGAGAGCTATGAAAAGCAGAAGCAATTCATCACCGACGCCGGCCATGAGCTGAAGACCCCCATGACCATCATCAGCGCCGACGCGGATCTGGCAGAGATGGAGTGCGGAGAAAACCAGTGGCTCACCGACATCCGCCGTCAGGCCAGGCGCCTGACCGAGCTGACCAATGATCTCATTTATCTCTCCCGCATGGAGGAGGAGCAGCCCAAGCTGCAGTGCATTGAGTTTCCCATTTCCGACGTGGCAGAGGAGATGGCCGACTCCTTCCAGGCCCCCGCCAAGAGCCAGGAAAAGGACTTCTCTCTCTCCATCCAGCCCATGCTCTCCTTTACGGGGGATGAAAAAAACATCCGAAAGCTCATCTCCATCCTGTTGGACAACGCCTTGAAATATTCCCCACGGGGAGGAAAAATAGAGCTGCGGCTGGAAAAGCAGGGGCGTACCCTCCAGCTGACCGTGTCCAATACCGTCGAGCAGCCACTGGAGCGGGAAAAGCTCTCCCATCTCTTCGATCGGTTTTACCGGACGGACCAGTCCCGCAACAGTCAGACCGGTGGCTACGGGCTGGGACTGTCCATTGCCCGGAGCATCGTGGTGGCCCATAAGGGAAAGATCCGGGCGGAGAGCCCGGACGGAACGACACTGTCAGTGGTGGTCCTTCTCCCACGATGACAGTTTCGTTTGATTTTTAAGTTCAATTAGGGTTGCTCTTTTATCCTGATGGCAGAAACCTGAGAGAAATACGCCAAATGGAAAAGGAGTATGTCCTATGAAAAAAACAGATATCTCTATGGAAAATCCATCTCCCTTCCCCCCGACTCCCATGCCGCAAATGGACCGGAGTGCAAAAAAGCCCGCACAGAAGGCCTGGCGGCGGCTGACCTCTCTGGTGCTGAGCGCCGCACTGTTCGGGGCGGTCTCCGCCGGAAGCTTTTATGGTGTGGGGAAAATGCTCTCTCCGGAGAGCGAGGCGGAAGGCACCCTGAGCGCCGGGACTTCGGGGGAGGTAGCCACCACTCTGGCCAGCACCTCCTACACTGCTGCCCGGTATGGCATGGATGTGTCGGACATCGCCTCTGCCGCATTGCCCAGCGTGGTGGCCATCACCAACATCTCCGTACAGGAGGTGCGCAGCTACTTTAACCGCTTTGGGCCTAACGGAGCGGGACAGACCCAGTTGGAGGAGACCACCAGCTGCGGCTCAGGAGTCATCATTGCCAACGACGGGACCTACCTCTACATGGTCACCAACCAGCATGTGGTGGCAAACGCCACCACCCTCTCGGTGAGCTTTGTGGATCACTCGGTCTATGAGGCCCAGCTGTGCGGGACTGATGAGGAGGCCGACCTTGCGGTGATTAAGGTGGCTGTTGCCGACCTGTCTTCGGATACGCTGTCCCAGATCGCAGTCATTTCTATCGGGGACTCGGATGAGCTGGAAGTAGGGGAACAGGTTGTGGCCATCGGGAATGCCCTGGGCTATGGCCAGTCGGTGACCACGGGCATTGTCAGCGCCCTAGACCGCAGCCTTACCAATGAGAGCGGCACCACCGCCTCCTATATTCAGACGGACACCGCCATCAACCCGGGCAACAGCGGCGGCGCACTGCTCAATTTGGATGGGGAGCTCATCGGCATCAACACCGCCAAGCTCTCGGATACCGATGTGGAGGGCATGGGCTACGCCATCCCCATCTCGGATGTGGTGGAGCGGATTGCTGAGCTCATGACCCAAACCACGCAAGGAAATTCAACCAGCTCCAGCGCGGCCCAGCAGACCGGATGGGATATGCCGGGCCGGTGGGAAACCTGGCCGAGCGCATAAGAAGCGGGGATGATGTTTTGCTCCGCCGACACCGGAGCGGGATCTGTATTTTAATTAGAAACAGCGTGTCGAGAGAAATTTTGTACTGAGATTCATCAAAAATGGTCTCTTTTGCTGGATTTATCTTTGATTTTTTTCTTTACACATGGAATAAACTATGATATAGTAGACAAGCACGCATTAGGTGCAGTCCCGTGACTTAGTCCAGGGAGTTTGCCCGCTTTGACGCGGGGGATTCACCCGCCCTGCACTCAGTTACCGGGAAGAATATCAGAAAGGTGGAATTTTCCCATGATCCGTAAGGACGAGAAGACGGCTGTTATCGAGGCCAACCGCACCCACGAGACCGATACTGGTTCCCCCGAGGTCCAGATCGCGATCCTGACTGCCCGCATCCAGGAGCTCACCGAGCATCTGAAGGTGCACATCCACGACAACCACAGCCGCCGCGGCCTGCTCAAGATGGTCGGTAAGCGCCGCAAGATGCTGGACTACCTGGCTGCCAAGGACATCGAGCGTTACCGTGCGATCATCGCCAAGCTCGGCATCCGCAAGTAAGAACCAAGCGTAACGCCGGAAGCGCGGAGCGTCCGGGAGCAGGTGCACAGGAGACCGCGCAGACGGAAAAACAGGTGCCGCCCCGGCGGCGCGGATTTTTCGCGGAGCGGTGCGCCGTGTGCCGCTGCGGAGGACGCGCAGCATGAGAAAATAGGGGTGGTGTGGGATTCCACACCACCCTTTTCTCCAATTATCATTTCACCGAACACGACACGCAGAGCCGGAACGCTTTTTTAGCAGTTGAATGCGGGACGAATGGGGATTCGCCTTGGATTCAAGTGCTAAAAGGCCGACGGGCTCTGCTGTGCCAGCGAAAAGGAGGACAACATATGTCTACTGTTATCAAGCACAGAGAATTCCCCGGCTTCAAGACCTATTCCATGGACCTGGCCGGCCGCCCCCTGGTCATCGAGATCGGCAAGGTGGCCGAGCTGGCCAACGCCGCCTGCATGGTCAAGTACGGCGAGACCACCGTCATGGTGGCCGTCACCGCCTCCGCCCGTCCCCGGGACGGCGTGGATTTCTTCCCCCTGAGCGTGGACTTTGAGGAGAAGCTCTACGCGGTGGGCCGCATCCCCGGCTCCTTCATGCGCCGGGAGGGCCGCCCCTCTCTGCCCGCCGTGCTGGCCTCCCGTCTCATCGACCGTCCCATCCGTCCCCTCTTCCCCTATGACTTCCGCAACGACGTGTGCGTCACCTGCACCGTCATGAGCGTGGACTATGACTGCTCCCCCGAGGTGGCCGCGATGATCGGCACCTCCGTGTGCCTCTCCTACTCCGACATTCCCTGGGCCGGCCCCATCGGCTGCCTGGAGGTGGGCTACTGCGACGGCCAGATCGTCTTCAACCCCACCCAGGAGCAGCGGGCTACCTCCCAGATGGACGTGACCGTGGCCGCCACCGACGGTAAGGTGGTCATGATCGAGGCCGGCGCCAAGGAGATCCCCGACGAGATCATGTACGAGGGCATTGTGAAGGCCCACGAGGAGATCCGCAAGCAGGTGGCCTTTATCAACGGCATCGTGGCCGAGATCGGCAAGCCCAAGATGGAGTATGAGCACGCGGACTTCGATCAGGAGCTCTTTGACAAGATCGTGGAGGCCACCATGGACGAGGCCAAGGCCGCTATGGACACCGACGACAAGAACGTCCGCGAGACCCGCTGGAATGCCCTCATCGATCACTGGCACGAGCTCTTCCTGGAGGACTATCCTGAGATGGACAAGTACCTGGAGGAGATCACCTACAAGTTCCAGAAGAAGATCGTCAAGGCCTGGCTCCTGGAGGGTCACCGTGTGGACGGCCGCGCCAAGAACGAGATCCGTCCCCTCTCCGCCGAGGTGGGCGTGCTGCCCCGTGTTCACGGCTCCGGCCTCTTCACCCGCGGTCAGACCCAGGTGCTCAGCGTCTGTACCCTGAACACCCTCTCCGCCGCCCAGAAGCTGGATACCATCTGGGAGGAGACCGAGAAGCGGTACATGCACCACTATAACTTCCCCTCCTACTCCGTGGGTGAGGCCCGCGGCGCCCGGTCCACCAACCGCCGTGAGTACGGCCACGGTGCCCTGGCCGAGCGTGCTCTGGAGCCCGTCATCCCCAGCGTGGAGGAGTTCCCCTATGCCATCCGCGTGGTGTCTGAGGTCCTGAGCTCCAACGGCTCCACCTCTCAGGGCTCCATCTGCGGCTCCACCCTGGCCCTCATGGACGCCGGTGTGCCCATCAAGGCCCCCGTGGCCGGCATCTCCTGCGGCCTGATCCAGGACGACAACGGCGGCTTCACCACCTTCATCGACATCCAGGGCGTGGAGGACTTCCACGGCGAGATGGACTTCAAGGTGGCCGGCACCAAGAAGGGCATTACCGCCATCCAGATGGACCTGAAGAACGACGGCCTCTCCCATGAGATCATCAAGGAAGCCCTGGAGATCACCAAGGACGCCCGCTTTGCCATCCTGGACGAGATCATGCTGCCCTGCATCGCCGAGCCCCGGCCCGAGGTGGCTCCCACCGCCCCCAAGATGGTGAAGATGAAGATCGATGTGGACAAGATCCGCGAGGTCATCGGCTCCGGCGGCAAGGTCATCCAGAAGATCTGTGCCGACACCGGCGCCAAGATCGACATCGAGGACGACGGTACCATCTACATTGCCGGCGAGAATGCCGAGAGCTGCGACGCCGCCAAGAAGATCATCGAGACCATCGTCTTTGTGCCCGAGGTGGGTCAGCTCTACTACGGAAAGGTGGTCCGCATCCTCCAGTTCGGCGCCTTCGTGGAACTGGCTCCCGGTAAGGACGGCATGGTCCACATTTCCAAGCTGGCCGACCGCCGGGTGGAGAAGGTGGAGGACGTGGTCAACATCGGCGATATGATCTGGGTCAAGGTCACCGATATCGACGAGAAGGGCCGTGTGAACCTCTCCTACAAGGACGCCCTGAAGGAGATCAAGGCCAAGCAGGCCGCCGGCGAGAGCGTGAAGTAAATTATGAACAGAACAGCCGCCCCGAAACCAAGGTTCCGGGGCGGCTGTTGCTTTGTTACATTAATATAGTAAATTGACATTGCAAAAGCAGGCCCACCCCAGTATAATAGACAGGAAACAGCAGAACATAGCGCGTACTGCGTTCGGAGGTGCATGTATTATGGCAAAAATCCAGATGAGAACTCCCCTGGTGGAGATGGACGGCGACGAGATGACCCGCATCCTGTGGAAGGACATCAAGGACATCCTGCTCACCCCTTATATCGACCTGAAGACCGAATATTATGACCTGGGCCTTCCTGAGCGGGACCGGACGGGAGACCAGGTGACGGTGGACGCCGCCGAGGCCACCAAGAAGTACGGCGTGGCGGTGAAATGCGCCACCATCACTCCCAATGCCCAGCGCATGGAGGAGTATCAGCTCCATGAGATGTGGAAGTCCCCCAACGGTACCATCCGGGCCATTCTGGACGGCACCGTGTTCCGCGCCCCCATCATGGTCAAGGGGATCTCTCCGGTGGTAAAGAACTGGAAGAAGCCCATCACCATCGCCCGTCACGCCTACGGCGACGTGTACAAGTCCACCGAGTACCGGGTCCCCGGCCCCGGCCGGGCCGAGCTGGTCTTCCACGGGGAGGATGGGCAGGAGCTGTGCCAGACCATCTACGACTTTGAGTGCGCCGGCGTGCTCCAGGGGCAGTACAACAAGGACTCCTCCATCTACTCCTTTGCCCGGGCCTGCTTCCAGTACGCGGTGGACACCCGGCAGGATCTGTGGTTTGCCACCAAGGACACCATCTCCAAGAAGTATGACCACACCTTCAAGGATATTTTCCAGGAGGTCTATGAGAAGGAGTACCAGGAGCGCTTTGAGACCATGGGCCTGACCTACTTCTACACTCTCATTGACGACGCGGTGGCCCGTGTCATCCGCTCCGAGGGCGGCTATATCTGGGCCTGCAAGAACTACGACGGCGACGTGATGAGTGACATGGTCTCCACTGCCTTCGGTTCTCTGGCCATGATGACCTCGGTCCTGGTCTCTCCCGACGGGAAGTACGAGTACGAGGCCGCCCACGGCACCGTGACCCGCCACTACTACAAGTACCTCAAGGGGGAGAGCACCTCCACCAACCCGGTGGCCACCATCTTCGCCTGGACCGGCGCCCTGCGCAAGCGCGGAGAGCTGGACTGCCTGGTGGAGCTGCGGGAGTTTGCCGACCAGCTGGAGGCGGCCACCCTGGCCACCATCGAGGGGGGTACCATGACCAAGGACCTGGCCGGACTCTGGGAGGGGGAGACCCCTGCCAATGCGGTGGACAGCCGGGCTTTCCTGGAGGCCATCAAGGCGGAGCTGGACAAGCGGCGCTAAGAGTTGAAACGGGAAAAATCGGGCAGGCGCGGCCATTGGCCGCGCCTGCCCGCTGTTATGGGCGGACTCAGAGCTCTTCCACCAGCTCCCGCAGAAGCTGGGCGTGACGGGCCTCATCCCGGGCCAGCTCCTGGTAGAGGGCGCGCAGGGCGGGATCGGAACACTCCTCCGCAGCGGCCAGATAGGCCAGCGCCCCCCGCTGCTCGGCACAGAAGCACTGCCGCAAAGCCGCGGGCAGTGCACCCCGGGGCGTGGGCAGAGAGGACTCGGAGGGGAAATACCGTACCCCGGAGATGAGAAAGTAGGCCGCCGAGAGGCGTTTTGCGTGGCGGCGTTCTTCCGCCGCCATAGCGGCCAGTACCCGGGCACACCCGCCGGGCGAGCGGCGGGAGAGGGAGAGGTAGGTCCGCCAGTCGGCGGCCTCCTGGTCGATGTACGCCTGGAGCTGCTCCCCGTAGACGGCGGAACCCGCCCCCAGAAGGGGGACGTCCGGCTGCGTGGCGGGGGAGATGTGGGCCCTGGACGGGGGAGGAGCCTCCCGGGGACAGGGCAGGGGAGTGGGGACTTCCGGGACAGAGGGGGTGGAGGAGCACATGTCTTCTCGCTCCTGGGGCGGGGCGGAGGGCGATTCCTCCGGCGGACGCCCCACCCGGATGGGACATCCGGCCTGCTCCAGTGGCATGACCCGGCCCCAGATCCGGGCAAAGTCCTGTTCGTTCCGGCCGTCCACAGTGGGCGGGCTGCCGGCGGGGGTTGGAACTTGCGTCATGGGAAATACCTCCCGTTTGTTTGGATTTCTCTCCATCCTATGTCCGAGGCGAAGAAATTGCCCCTGTTTTGGGTATCCTATAACGGGCTTTGGCGGGGGCAATCTTGTATAATGGGAGAAAGAATGCTATAATAATGCCTGCTGAATCAACCGCATAGCGGTTGATTCGTGCGGCTGCGCCGCACAATTCTTTTCCGAAAACTGCCAGCAGTTTTCGGAAAAGAAGGATCCATTGTTGCAATGCGTACTTCCATCCGGACATACACGGCCCGGATGGAAGGCGCAGGGATAAAACCCTGCGCCCAAACAAAGCCATCGTGCCTTGTAAGCATGGGCTTTCAAGGCTTGTGGCTTTGCTTCTTACGTATTATAATACACCATTGAGAAAAGAATATCTCTGGATACAAGGAGTATCGGTATTATGCTGGAAATCAAAGGGCTGAAATACCAGGTGGCGGACGAGAGCGGCGAGTCCCTTGGTATTCTCAACGACGTATCCCTCGAGATCGAGGATCATAAACTGGTGGTCATTACCGGCCCCAACGGCGGCGGTAAGACCACGCTGGCCAAGGCAGTCATGGGCCTGGTGCAGCCCACGGGCGGTTCCATCCTCTGGAATGGCGTGGACATCACCGAAAAGAGCATCACCGAGCGGGCCCGCATGGGCATCAGCTACGGCTTTCAGCAGCCCCCCCGGTTCAAGGGCCTGCGGGTGAAGGATCTGCTCTGTCTGGCCTCTGGACGGGAGAATCTGGCCACGGAGGAGGCCTGCCAGTACCTGACCAAGGTGGGTCTGTGTGCCCATGACTACATTGACCGGGAGGTGGACGCCTCCCTCTCCGGCGGCGAGGTCAAGCGCATTGAGATCGCCACCATTCTGGCCCGCAAGAGCGGTCTGATGATCTTTGACGAGCCGGAGGCCGGCATCGACCTGTGGTCTTTTGCGAAGCTGACCGAGACCTTCCAGGCCATCCATGCCCGGGGGGAGGCCACCCTTCTCATCATCTCCCACCAGGAGCGGATCATCAATCTGGCCGACGAGATCGTCATGATCGAGGACGGCCGCGTGGCCCAGCACGGGCCCAAGGAGGAGATCTTCCCCCTCATTCTGGAGCGGACCTCCGCCGGATGCACCTATCTCAGCCAGGAGGCGAACAAGTAATGATGGACAAGACCGACTGGAAGCTCCTCAAGGAGATCGCGGACCTGGAAAAGACCCCCCAGGGCGCCTACAACATCCGCGTCAACGGCCAGATGGACTCCCGTTCCACCACGGCCAACATCGATATTACCACCAAGACCGACGGAAAGTCGGGCATCGATATCCGGGTCAAGCCGGGCACCAAGAAGGAGTCGGTGCACATCCCCGTCATCATCCACGCCACCGGCTTCACCGAGCTGGTCTACAACGATTTCTTCATCGGCGAGGACTGCGACATCGACATCGTGGCGGGCTGCGGCATCCACAATACCGGCTGTGAGACCGCCCAGCACGACGGCCTGCACACCTTCTACATCGGAAAGAACTCCAAGGTGCGCTATGTGGAGCGCCACTACGGCGAGGGCGAGGGGACCGGCGAGCGGATCTTCAATCCCCAGACCGTGGTCTATCTGGAGGAGGGGGCCTCTATCCAGATGGAGACCACCCAGATCCGGGGCGTGGACTCCACCAAGCGGGACACCAAGATCGTAGTGGGGAAGAACGCCGAAGCGGTCATCACCGAAAAGCTCCTTACCCACGGCAGCCAGACCGCCGAGTCCGACATGGAGATCATCCTGGACGGCGAGGGGGCCAGCGGACGGGTGATCTCCCGTTCCGTGGCACAGGAGGAGTCCAAGCAGATCTTCTATCCCAAGATGACGGGCAATAACAAGTGCTTCGGCCATGTGCAGTGTGACTCCATCATCATGGGGAATGCCCAGGTATCTTCTATCCCGGCCATCGTGGCCAACCACGTGGATGCGCAGCTGATCCACGAGGCTGCCATCGGCCGGATCGCCGGCGATCAGCTCCTCAAGCTGATGACGCTGGGCCTGACCGAGGAAGAGGCAGAGGAGAAAATTCTGGATGGATTCTTACAGTAACCTGCGGGCCCGTGCCAAGTGCAACCGCTTTGCCGAGCACAACGGCATCGAGCTTACCTTGATCGAGACCGACCATGTGGAGGGGGAGATCACCGTCACCGAGGCCCATCTCAACCCCATGGGGATGGTCCACGGCGGCTGTCTCGCCACTCTGGCCGACACGGTCACCGGTACGGCGGTGGCCACCCGGGGCCGGGTGGGCGTGACCATGGACTGTCGGATGGACTACCTCCGGCCGGCGGTCAACACGAAAAAGATCCGCTGCGTGGCCATTCCCCAGAAGATCGGGAAGACCATTACCCTCTATCGGGCGGAGCTCACCAACGACGAGGGCGCGCTGGTGGCGGTGGGGACCTTCAGCTTTTTCCTCACCGATAAACCCCTGCCCAACTTTGAAGAGCTGGTGGAGCGGGCCAAAGCATACGAACAGGCGCAGAAAAGCGAATAAAACCAGCGGGACCATTTCCACGGAAATGGTCCCGCTTTTTTCTAGGGAAGGGTATCGTCTGTTGGAAGGGTACCGCTCTCCAGGGCGAGAAAGCGGAGCAGGGCCGCCAGGAGGGTGAGGAGCGAGGCAGCGCTCTCCAGCCCGGCGGCCCGCCGCTCCTCCGCAGGGGCGGAGCGCTGATTTTTCCAGGCCAGACAGAGAAAGAAGAGTCCGCCCCCCACCTCCAGCGCGGCACTCCCCCAGGAGAGGGGGAGGGAGTCGGTTGCCCGGGGGGTGCGGCCCTCCAGCTGGGCATCCAGAGATTCCCGTTCCCAGAGTGCTGTCTGAAGGGCGAGCAGCAGAGAGAGGACGGCAAACAGCAGAAAGAGGATGGTACACGTTACATCCCGCTGCCCCTCCAAAAGGGAAGAACGTTCGGTTTCGATCCATACCGCCCCCTTTCTGTGCCATCTTATGCCGCAGAAGACGGAAAGTGCAGACTGGAAAGCCTGAAAAATAAAATGCAATTCCAGACATATAAGAACGTGGAGGGGTTGCTTTTTCTGTCTAAATATGCTAAAATTTTATAAGCAATAAAAAATATTTTTTAGAAAAAGAGGGAGGGCGCATCATGCAGCGTCACACACTCGCCTGCCGGTACGGCATCTTTTTCGGAGGGGTGGTCCTGTCTGCCCTGGGCATTGCGCTCATCACCAAGGCGGGGCTGGGAACCAGTGCCATCTCCAGTCTGGCCTATGTCATGACCTTTGTGGTCCCGGGCGTCTCGCTGGGGACCTTTACGCTGCTGGTGAATCTGGCGGCGCTGGTGGCCCAGATCCTGCTGTTGAGACGGGAATTTCGGCCCATTCAGTTTCTCCAGCTGCCGGCTACCGTCATTTTCTCGGCGGGGATCGATCTCTGGACCTACCTGATGCGGGATTGGACCGTGGGCGCCTACCCCATGGGATGGATTCCCCTCCTGGCGGGCTGTGTGATCCTGGGCTTGGGCGTGGCGCTGGAGGTGCTGGGCGATGTGCTCTATCTGCCCTGCGAAGGGGTGGTCAAGGCCATCAGCTACAAGAGCCACGCCGAGTTTGGGACGATCAAGACCCTCTTTGATCTGAGCATGGTGCTCTCGGCCATTGTGGTATCGGTGCTCTGTCTGGGGCACATCAGCGGCCTGCGGGAGGGAACGATCGTAGCGGCGGCCACCGTGGGCGGCATCTCCCGCTTTTTCCGGGAGAAGCTTGGGAGCCTCCTGGACCGGACAACGGAGGAGGCCGACCCGTCCGAGGTCTCCGTCCAAAGCTGAAAACAGAGGAAAGCTGCCGGTCTCCCGCGGGAGACCGGCAGATTTATACATTGAACCGAATGGATAAACGAGAATCCCCGCCCGGCATGCGCTCCGGGCGGGGATTCTCGTTTGCAGAGTTGAGAAAGAAGAAAGGGGTTTTTATCGGAACACGCTTACTTCAGCAGATAGCTGTAATTGGCGTAGACCGCACAGATGAGCTTCCGCAGGTCCTCGTACAGGCCGCAGGAGGCGTCCTCCACGTGGTACTCCTTGACCTGGCCGCCCAGGCGTACCCGGGTCAGATCGCCCTCCAGACGGAGGAAGCCCTCGTTCTCGCTGTTGTTGAAGTCCTCCTCGCTCCAGAAGAGGGTGAACTTATCCTTGTAGGGACGGGAGTCATAGGGGCAGAAGGTGGCGCAGTTCCCGCACTCGTTGCACATGCCGTCCACATGGATGATCTGGCGCATCCGCTTTCCGGGGACCCAGACGGCCACGTTGGCGCGGTTGGGGCAGACCTCGGTACAGGTCTCACAGACGGTGGCGCAGCCCAGGCAGCGGATCTCGTCGCAGCTCTTGCAGTCGTTGCAGAGGATGCCGCGCTTGGCCAGAGGAGCCTGGTAGTCGGCGTTGACGTTCTTCTCCACATACTTCTCGGTGTCGAAGGCCTGGATCGCCTTGGCGGCCTTGGTGGCGCCGGCAATGGCCTCCACCACGGTGCCGGGGCCCTTCTGACCGTCGCCGATCACAAAGACGTTCTTGACGCTGGACTCCAGAGTCTCCGCGTTGACCACAGCCTTGCCGCGGTTATCCACAGCCAGTCCGTTGGCGGTGTAGAGAGCGGTGTCCACCTTCTCGCCCACGGCAGTGATGACGGTGCAGGCGGGGACCTCCACCACGCGGCCGGTATCCACGGGGGTGCGGCGGCCGGTCGCATCGGGAGCGCCCAGCTCCATCTCGTGGCAGGTGAGGACGCCGTCCTTCACACCCACGGGAGCCAGCAGCTCACGGAACTCCACGCCGTCCTCCAGAGCCAGCTCCAGCTCCTCCTGATCGGCGGGCATATAGCGCTTGGTGCGGCGGTAGACCAGGGAGACCTTCTTAACGCCGGGGATGCGCTTGGCAGCCCGGGCGGCGTCCATGGCGGTGTTGCCGCCGCCGATGACCACTACGTTCTCGCCCAGCTGGAGGGACTCGGGGGCCTTCTTGGCCTTCTCCAGGAACTCGATGACGTTCATCTCCTCGCCGTACTCCAGACCGGCGCTGCCCTTGTTCCAGGCGCCGGTGGCGAAGATGACGTGGGTGTAGCCCTGATCAAAGAGCTCCTGCGCGCTCTTGACCTCGGTGTTGAGGACCACCTTGGCACCCATGGCCTCCATGAGCTTCACATCGTTGTCGATGGCGGAGGCGGGGATACGGAAGGCGGGGATCACATGGCGCACGATGCCGCCCAGGGAATCCTTGCGCTCAAAGATGGTAACGTCCACGCCGGCACGGCCCAGGAAGTAGGCGGCAGACATACCGGCCGGGCCGCCGCCGATGACGGCAACCTTCTTGCCGGAGACCGGCGCGCCCGCCTTCAGCTTGGGCAGCAGAGCGGAGAAGCCGCCCTCAGCCGCCTTGAGCTTCTGGGTACGGATGTACACGCTCTCCTCATAGGCGTTGCGCATGCACTTGTCCTGGCAGCGGTGCGAGCAGATGGTGCCGGTGATGAAGGGCAGAGCATTGCGGTGGGTGATGACCTCCAGGGCCTCCTCATACTTACCGGCGTTGACCAGCATCAGGTAAGCGGGAATATCCTGCTCGATGGGGCAGCCGTTGCGGCAGGGGGCGGTGAAGCAGTCGATGAGGGGGACCTTCTTGTCCAGCTTGCGGCTGGGCAGAGGCTTCATGGGCTTCTGGTAGTGGCAGTCGGCAAAGAGCTGAGCCAGCAGGGCGTCCAGCTTGGCCACATCCACGCCCTGGAAGGCGCCGTTTTCCTTGTCGTCAAACTGAGCAGCGATCTGGGCCAGACGGTTGTAGCCGCCCGACTTGAGCATGGTGGTAGCCATGGTGACGGGCCAGATGCCGCAGTCCACCAGGGCCTTAATGTTGTGATAATCCGCACCGCCGGAGTAGGAGATGCGCAGCTTGCCGTCGAACTCGTGGGAGAGCTTGCCAGCCAGAGACAGGGTCAGGGGGTACAGTGAGCGGCCGGACATGTACATCTCCTCGCTGGGCAGCTCGCCGGCGGCCACGTCCACGGGGAAGGTGTTGGTCAGCTTGACGCCGAACTCCAGGCCCTTCTCGGCGCACAGGGCCATCAGGCGGCGGAGCATGGGCACCGCGTCGCAGAACTGGAGATCCTCCAGGAAGTGATGGTCGTCAAACTGGATGTAGTCAAAGCCCAGGGAATCCAGGGTCTTGCGGGCAAACTCATAGCCCAACAGGGTGGGGTTGCACTTGATGAAGGTGTTGAAGCCCTTGTTCTGGATGAGATGGTTGGCGATACGCTCGATCTCATCCGGGGGGCAGCCGTGCAGGGTGGAGATGGTGACCGACTCACTGATCCGGGGGGTGATGGCCTTCACATAGGCCTCATCCACGTTCTGGAACCGGTCCAGATTGTTCAGGGCCCAGTCCATGCACTCCTTCCACACCTCGGTGTTGGAGGCATCCCGCATCTCATTGAGGTACTTGTCGATCTTCTCGGACTGGATACCGGCCAGATCGTAACCCACGCTCATGTTGAACACGAAGCCGTCAGGATCGCCCAGGCCGTACTCCTTGGCCAGCAGCTTGCAGGCGAACCAAGCCTTCACATACTCGGCAAAAGCCTGAGGCACATAGAGCTCGGTGGACCACTCACAGTTGTAGCACTCGTCCTCGGCGGTGATACAGGGCTTGGCCACACACTTGGACAGCTCGTCGCCGTCCATGATCTGGACGGTCTTGACCTCGAAGAAGCGGCTGCCGCCGGCATAGGCAGCGATCAGGTTCTGGGCCAGCTGGGTATGAGGACCGGCGGCCGGACCAAAGGGAGACTCAATCTTCTCCTGGAAGATGGGACGGGCCTGGCCGTCCTTGTGCTCGACGATCTTAGAGACGCCGAAGATAGTACCCTGGTCATGATGCTCGGTCAGGATCCAGTTCATCAGATGGGCAAAGGACATGGGACGCATAATATCGCTCATAAAGAAAACCTCCCGGCTTATTTCCGTATTTTCTCCAGACAAATAGGGACATCCCTCCGCGAGGCGGGGGCTTACCGCCCCGCGGAGGATAAAATCGGTTTACAGTGCTTAGTAGGTGCAGTGATTGAGGGTGCCCCAGAGCTTCTTGGACTGCTCCATGCACCAGGCGTTGATCTTGCTCCCACACGGCGGGCCGTGTGGGAACCCTGCTTTGATCTGCACGGGGCGAGTGAATCGCCCCGGCATCAAGGTTTTGCCTTTGGCAAAACGCTTGGTGAGGACAAGCTCAATGTGCGTTGCACTTAGTAGGTGCAGTGATTGAGAGTGCCCCAGAGCTTCTTGGACTGCTCCATGCACCAGGCATTGATCTTGTCCTCGTCGATGCCGACGAACTCGCGGTCCTTGTAGACCACCTTGCCGTTGATGATGGTGGTGCGGCAGTTCTTGCCCATCATGCCGAAGAGCATGTGGCCGTCGATGTTGGCGTCGGAGAAGGGGGTGAAGGGCTTGTAGTCCATGACGATCACGTCGGCCGCGGCACCCTCGGCCAGGATGCCCAGAGGCTTCTTGAAGTAGCGGGCGCCGATCTTGGCGTTGTTCTGGAAGAGCATGCCGGTGGCCTCACACCAGCCCACGTTGGGCTGGGCGGTGTTGTGGCGCTGCATGGGCAGCAGGACCTTCAGGCTCTCCAGCATGTCGTGGGTGTAGGCGTCAGTGCCCAGACCGATGAGGATGCCCTTCTGGTACATCTGGAGGACCGGCGCGCAGCCCACGGCGTTGCCCATGTTGGACTCGGGGTTGTTGACCGCCATGGTGTTGGTCTCCTTGATGATGTCCATCTCGGCGGGGGAGACGTGGATGCAGTGGCCCAGCATGGTCTTCTCACCCAGGATGCCGTTATAGAGCAGGCGGTTGACCGGGCGGCAGCCGTAGTTGCGCAGGGAGTCATACACGTCGTTCATGCCCTCGGCCACGTGGATATGGAAGCCGGTCATGCCGTCATTGGCCTTGACCATCTTCTCGAAGGTCTTGTCCGAGATGGTGAAGAGGGCGTGGCCGCCGAACATGGCCTTGATCATGTCGTCGTCCTGCTCCTTACACCACTTGGCGAAGTCGGCGTTCTCCTGGATGGCCTGGTCGCACTTCTCCATGCCGTCGCGCTCGCTGACCTCGTAACAGAGGTTGGCACGGATGCCCACTTCCTGGCACACGTCCTTGATGGCGAAGAGGGAGCCGGGGATCTCACAGAAGGAGGCGTGATGGTCAAAGATGGTGGTCACGCCGTCCCGGATGCAGTCCAGCACCGTGGCATAGGCGCAGGCGCGGGTGCCGTCCAGGGTCAGATTCCGGTCGATGTACCACCACTGGCCGTCCAGCACCTCAAAGAAATTGGTGGGGTTGAAGCCGTTGATGGACAGGCCGCGGGCCAGGCCGGAGTAGATGTGGGTGTGGGCGTTGATGAGGCCGGGCATGATCACGCCGCCCTTGGCGTCCACAAATTCAGCCTCGGGATACTTGGCCTTCAGGTCGGCAAAGGAGCCGATCTCCTTGATGACCTGGCCGTCGATCACGACAGCGCCATCCTCCACATAGGGGAGGGCTTCGTTGCGGGTGATGAGTTTACCGTTTCCCACTAGCAGCATATGGTTGTCCTCCTTATTTGTTCGGCGGGTCTGCACGAGATGCCCCTGTTCCCCTTTGCGCGGCGGAATAAAAAAGGACCCTCATGGAAATGAGCGTCCTGCCGGTTGCGGCCCATGACCAGCAATCGGATTCAGAAACACTCCTCCAGCCCGTGCGCGAAGCACTTCGTTGCAGCCACGACCAATATGATGACTTTTTAGTGGATTTGCACAGGCAAATCACTTTTTATACTCCAAGTCTAACACAGAGTGCACCGAAAATCAACCCTTTTTTAGAGTACCAGAAAATTTTTCAGGCATAACGATTTTTCTTGTAATTCTTCCATGATATGATACAATATTCTCAATGCATATGTGGCTTTTACGACCGATTCTGAGGCAGAGAAGGAGAGAATGGGGATAGAAGAGCCAAAAAAAGGTACATTTTCCGCAAAAAGGCGCTTGACTGCCGGCCTCTGGCGGAAGGAAGGAATGAATTATGCTCAACGCATCCATACTTCAGTTTTTGTTTCAGCTGGCCAAGGGAATTGCCCAGCAATTTGGCCCCAACTGTGAAGTGGTGGTCCACGATCTGATCTCCAATGATCCGGACAGCTCCATTGTGGCCATTGAAAACGGCCATGTGACCGGCCGGAAGGTGGGAGACGGCCCTTCCCATGTGGTGCTGGAGGCCCTGCGCAGCGAGCGGGCCAATCTGCAGGACCATCTGAGCTACCTGACCCGGACCAAGGATGGCAAGATCCTCAAGTCCAGCACCTTCTATATCCGGGATGACGATGGAAATGCCGTTGGCATTTTCGGCATCAACTACGACATTACCCTCATGCTGGCCATGGAGAACAGCCTCAAGCAGTTTACCTCCACCGAACAGGAGAACCAGGAGCCGGAGGAGATCTCCCGCAACGTCAGCGACCTGCTGGACGAGCTCATCGAGCAGAGCGTCCGGGTGGTGGGTAAGCCGGTGGCGCTGATGAACAAGGAGGACAAGGTCAAGGCTATCCAGTTCCTCAACAACTCGGGGGCCTTCCTCATCACCAAGAGCGGTGATAAGGTGTGCAAATTCTTTGGGATCTCCAAATATACGCTGTACAGCTACATCGACGAGGCCAAAGAGGCCGCCAACTGAGAGAAACAGAGACAAAAAGCCGGCAAAAGCCGGCTTTTTTGGCCCAATTATCACCTTGCCGTACCGGCCTGGACATGGTACACTAGACAGGTGATTTTTGCGGAAGGAGAGCAGTGCCATGCGAGAGACGGACGGCATTTTATTTGATCTGGACGGGACCCTCTGGGACGCCGTGGAGGGGATCTGCCAGGGCTGGAACGCCGGATTTCAGGAGTGCGGGCTGGAGCCTGTACTGACCGTGCCCCAGCTGCGCAGCTGCATGGGGCTGCTGATGGAGGACATCGCCGCCCGGATCCTGCCCCAGATTGAAGACGGGGCGCGGCGGATGGAGATCATGGAGGTGTGCTACCGCCACCAGCTCCGCTATCTGGGGGAGCACGGCGGGAAGCTCTACCCCGGTGTGGCGGAGACGCTGGAGGAGCTGTCCGGGCGCGTTCCCCTCTTCATCGTGAGCAATTGCCAGGATGGCTATATCCAGTGCTTCTTGAAAGTCCACGGGTTGGAGAAGTATATCCGGGATTTTGAGTGCCCGGGCCGGACCGGACAGGCCAAGGCCGCGAACATCGCCCTGGTGGCGAGGCGCAACGGACTCTCCGCACCGGTCTATGTGGGAGATACCCAGGGGGACTGCGACGCCGCCCACGGGGCGGGCGTGCCCTTTTTCCATGCGGCCTATGGGTTTGGCAGCGTCGACCGGGCCGAGGGGCGCATTCAGTCCATCTCGGAGCTGACCGGTCTGCTCACGCCCCCCTGAAGGAATGAGACCGCCCGGCGGGGTCCCTTGTGACGAGGGCGGCATATGTGATAAAATAAAACGCTATTTTTGAAATGAAGGACGGTTTTTGCCTTGTCAAAATATGAATCGGAAATCAAGCGCCGGCGCACCTTTGCCATCATCAGCCACCCCGACGCCGGTAAGACGACCCTGACCGAAAAGTTCCTCCTCTACGGAGGGGCCATTGCCCAGGCCGGCCAGGTCAAGGGCAAGAAGAACACCCGCGCCGCCACCTCCGACTGGATGGAGATCGAGAAGCAGCGCGGCATCTCGGTGACCTCTTCGGTCATGCAGTTCCAGTATGACGGATACTGCATCAACATTCTGGACACCCCCGGCCACCAGGACTTCTCGGAGGATACCTACCGCACCCTGATGGCGGCCGACTCCGCGGTCATGGTCATCGACGCGGCCAAGGGCGTGGAGGCCCAGACCCGCAAGCTCTTCAAGGTCTGCGCCATGCGGGACATTCCCATCTTCACCTTTATCAACAAGATGGACCGGGAGGCCCGGGACTCCTTCGAGCTGCTGGAAGAGCTGGAGAAGGAGCTGGGGATCGAGACCTACCCCGTCAACTGGCCCATTGGCTGCGGCAAAGATTTTAAGGGCGTCTATGACCGGGGCAGCCGGAAGATCATCCACTTTACCAGCAACGGCGGTTCCAAGGCGGCTACGGCCACCGAGGTGGAGCTGGGGGATCCCAACCTGGACGGCCTGATCGGCTCCACCCTCCACCAGCAGCTGGTGGACGAGATCGAGCTGCTAGACGGCGCCGCCGCCGAGTTTGACCTGGACCGGGTGCGCCACGGCAAGCTCTCCCCGGTGTTCTTCGGCTCGGCCCTGACCAACTTCGGCGTGGAACCCTTCCTGGAGCACTTCCTCCAGATGACCACCGCGCCCCTGCCCCGGAAGGCGGGGGAGGAGATCATCGACTCCATGGACGACAATTTCTCCGCCTTTGTCTTTAAGATCCAGGCCAACATGAACAAGGCCCACCGGGACCGGATCGCCTTCATGCGCCTGGTCTCCGGCCGCTTTGACGCGGACAAGGAGGTCTACCATGTCCAGGGCGGGAAGAAGATCCGCCTCTCTCGTCCGCAGCAGCTGATGGCCGCCGAGCGGGAGATCATTGAGGAGGCCTACGCCGGAGATATCATCGGCGTGTTCGATCCCGGCATCTTCTCCATCGGCGACACCCTGTGCACCGCCGCCAAGAAGTTTAAGTTCGATCCCATCCCCACCTTCGCGCCCGAGCACTTCAAGCGGGTGCGCAGCCTGGACACCATGAAGCGCAAGCAGTTCCTCAAGGGCATGGAGCAGATCGCCCAGGAGGGCGCCATCCAGATTTTCAAGACCCCCTA
The DNA here is from genome assembly GCF_018784545.1 of Pseudoflavonifractor sp. MCC625. Classification (NCBI taxonomy): domain Bacteria; kingdom Bacillati; phylum Bacillota; class Clostridia; order Eubacteriales; family Oscillospiraceae; genus Pseudoflavonifractor; species Pseudoflavonifractor sp. MCC625. The sequence continues at coordinate 26,032 of NZ_WQOJ01000004.1, forward strand.
CTCCGGTATGGAGGAGGTCATCGTGGGCGTGGTGGGTACCCTTCAGTTCGACGTGCTGGAGTACCGCCTGAAAAACGAGTATAACGTGGACCTCTATATGGAGGGCCTGCCCTACGAGTATCTGCGCTGGATCGTCCGGGAGGACGAGGACGCCGAGCCTCTCAAGGAGGAGGATCTGATTCTGGGTACCGATACCAAGCTGGTGGAGGACTACAAGGGCAATCAGCTCCTGCTCTTCGGATCCCAGTGGGCCATCCAGTGGACGGCCGACCGGAACAAGAACCTCACCCTGCGGGAGTTTGGCGGCAGTGCCGCCGATGCCTGATTCGGTTTGAAAAAGAGAACGCCCCGGTCTCCCTTGGGAGATCGGGGCGTTTTTGTATCATTGCGCGAGGGCGCCGCTCTGACAAAGGCGCTTTGTAAGCGGGGCCAGACGGCGGCAGAAGAAGCCGGAGATATGGCCCACGATGAGCGTTCCGATGATGGTGCCCTCCCGCAGTCCGGCCAGACGGCCCAGTCCTGCAAAGGAGGTCAGGATGGCCAAAACCAGGATGGTGTTGTCCACCACCAGCTCGGTGTGCCCGAAATCCCGGTGGAAGCGCTGACTCAGTGCCTTGACAAAGCCCTCGTAGGAGAGGATGAGTACATCGGCCACCACTTCCAGGGCCACACCAAAGCCAAGCAGAACACAGCCGATCAGCAAGAGGAGCAGCCGCACCGGATAGGGCAGAGCGTCCGGGATAAAGAAATGCAGCACCCACATCCAGAGGTCAATGCAGTAAGAAAAGACAAAATTGGCGGGCAGCTGAAGAAATTGGATCCGGCTGAATGCCCGGCCCAGCAGGGCGGCTTGCCCCAAAAAGAGCAGGATCTCAAAGATAAAATTGAAGGTACCAAAGGAGAGCGCCGGAAAAATCAGACTGCACACATAGGGCAGGCCGGATACCGCACTGGTGCCCAGCCCGGCACGGGTGATGAGAGAAATTCCAAGGGCAGCAAAGATAACACCGGAGGTAAAAATGCCGTAACGCCGCACAAGTTCCGAACGGGACATAGGACAAGCTCCTCTCCTATTAGTACCATTATGCTACTATTATTATTTCGTTTATTATAGCATAGCAGACCATAGAAGACAAGGGCCGAGCGGGTCAGGAACTCAGCGGCAGAGCGGCCAGTTCCGGCTGAACCGGGGACGACGTATCCAGAATATAGAGGTCGGAATCGGTGCGGGAAAGTCCGGGCAGCTCCACCTGGGCAAGGCCGTCGAACAGGGCGCAAGCGGTGCCCTGGGGAGCAAGGGTGATGGCCACGGGGGAGAAGTGGATTCCCTGGCTAAAGCAGAGCTCCCAGACCGGCAGGGTGACCACTGCGAAACGCCGCCGGTACTGCCAGCCCGGCTGATAGGCCAGCCGGATCTCCAGTGCCAGGAGGTCCTCGGAATGTACGCACAGGCCCAGGCGGCAGCGGTTTTCGGGCAGGTCGGTCTCTGCTGTGGAGAAGAGGAGGTTGCCGTGGCGGGTGTGTGCCGTCACATCCAGAATGGATACGTCCCAGACCTCGTCGGGCAGGATCCCCAGGCGCTGGAGACACAGGCCCTGTAAGGCGGCCAGGTCGGTAAATTCATAGATAAAACGCATCCACAGCACCTCCTGATTGCAAACTAGGAAAAGAGAAGACAATTACGTGCTATTTTGTAACTCTTGGTGCTATTGTAACACAGCACGGTTACAGGAATGGTTACATTTTTGATTGAGGTGGCACAAAAATAAAATATTTTGAAATGAGCAAAAAAAGAAAACATCCGCTCCGGAGTTACGGAGCGGATGTTTTTGTGTGATAGAAAGGAAATACAGGAGCCAATTAGCCGAAGCTGCGGTTCCACTTGTGGCCCTCGCGGCGGTTGGTGATGTGGCCGCGCTCGCACAGGTCCTCGGCGCACTTCTGCACCTTGCGGTAGATCTCCTTCTCGTCCTTGACGGTGGTGATGACGCCGTTCTCCATGACCACCTTGCCGTCTACCATGGCGCCCACGATGTTCTTCATGGAGGCGGAGTAGACCAGAGTGGACACGGGGTTGTGCATGGGGATGGCCTTGGGGCACTCCAGCGGATCGAAGATGACGAGGTCCGCCTTCTTGCCGGCCTCCAGGGAACCGATCTCGTCCTCCATGCCCAGAGCGCGGGCGCCGTCGATGGTGGCCATCTCCAGCACCTTCTCGGCGGTCATGGCCAGGGGATCCCGGGTGGCGACCTTGTGCTGGAGGGCGGTGAACTTCATGAGCTCCACCATGTCCTGGGCGTTGTTGGAGGCAGCGCCGTCCACGCCCAGGGAGACCGTGATGCCGTTGCGGAGCATCTTGGGCACATCGGCCACGCCGGAGGAGAGGTACTGGTTGGAGCAGACGTTGTGGGACACCTTCATGTCGTACTTCTTGGCCATGGCGATGTCCTTGTCGGTGAGGTAGCAGCAGTGGACCATCAGCACGTTGGGGCCCACGATGCCCAGGTCCTCCAGGACCTCGGCGTCAGGCAGACCATGCAGCTCCTGAGCAGCGTCGCGGTCGAAGGGAGTCTCGGAGATGTGAACGGTAAAGCCGGACTTGTACTCGTTGGTCACGCGCCAGAGCATCTGCAGCAGGTCCTTGGAGTTGGACCAGATGGCAGCGGGAGCCACCCAGATCTTGATGCGGCCGTCCTCGCTGTTGTGATAGGTCTCAAAGAGGCGGCGCAGGTCCTTCTCAATGGTGTCCACATCCTGCATGATGCCGGGATGAACGCCGAACTGCTTGCCGGTGTTCATGCAGCCACGGCCCAGGATGCCGCGGATGCCCAGCTCCTTCATGGCGTCGATGACGCCGTCGGAGAGTTCTCCGGTGGGATGGGGATACATATAATCCAGCATGGTGGTGATACCGCTGTGCAGACCCTCCATGCAGCCCAGCATGGCGGCCAGGTAGCAGTCATTGCGGGTCAGGTTGGTGGCAGCGGGGAAGGTCATGGTCTCCAGCCAGTCCTTGAGCACCATGTCATCGCCCAGGCCCTTGAGCAGGGTCTGGAAGAGGTGGTTATGGGTGTTGACAAAGCCGGGGAAGACGATCTTGCCGTCCAGGTCGGTGACCTTGGCGGCGTCGGTGTACTTGGCTTCCAGAGCGTCGCTGGGGCCGACCTCCACGATGCGGTTGCCCTGGATGGCCACAGCACCGTGGAAAAAGACCTCACGGTCGGGATTGACGGTGACAATGATTCCGTTTTTCAGCAGATGGTCGATCATAGTAGTTGCGCTCCTTTCCAAATCAGTCGGCGGAAGCTTCCGCGTCCAGATCTTCCTGCGTCTTGGGCAGGACGATATTCAGCACGATGGCAGTCAGGGCCACCAGAATGATGCTGGACTCACCGAAGAACATCTGCACATAGCCGCCCACCAGATCCAGGGTGTCCTTGGCAAAGGAGATGCCCAGGCCCAGGGTGATGGAGATACCGCAGATGAGCATGGAACGGCTGGTAAAGCGGCTCTTGGCCACCAGGCTCATGCCGCTCATGGCGATCATGGAGAAGACCACGATGGTAGCGCCGCCCACCACGCAGTTGGGGATGGTGGAGAGCAGGCCGGCCAGCTTGGGGCAGAAGGCGGCCACAATGAGGGTCAGGGCGCCGGTGCCCATGACCCAGCGGGAGCAGACCTTGGTCATGGCCACGATGCCGGAGCACTGGCTGTAAGAGCCGGTGGCAAAGCAGTTGAAGACAGAGGCGAACATGCAGGCGAAGGCATTGCCCAGGATACCGCCGGAGAGCTCCTCGTCCTTGGGCTGACGGCCCAGGCCGCCGGTGGCGGACACGGTCATATCGCCCACCATCTCCACGGCGTTGATGAAGTAGAGCAGAATAAAGACCAGGATGAACTCGGGCTTGAAGACCAGAGCGGGGCCGCCGTCGCCGAAGGCCAGGGGACGGGGAATGTCAAACCACTTGGCGGAGGCGATGTTGCTGAAGTCCACATAGCCGGTCACCGCGGCCACCACATAGCCAACCACGATGCCGATGAGCACGGCCGCGGCACTGACCATGCCCTTGCCGAAGGCGGAGCAGGCCACGATCACCACGATGACCAGGCCGCCGATCAGCCAGTTATGAAGCTGTCCCATGGTGGGATCTCCCTGACCGCCGGCCAGGTTGTAGGCGGCGATGGAGAAGCAGGAGATACCGATGGAGACGATTATAGTACCCGTCACGATGGGCGGGAAGAATTTACGAATGTAAGGCAGCACAAATGCTACAAAGACCGAGGACAGGGCCGCCACCAGCTGGGCACCGAACAAAACGGGGAGTCCCAGCTCTTCGTTGGTCGCCACGGCCAAACAGATGGGCAGGAAGGTATAGGTGAGGCCCAGCATAATGGGAAGGCCGGAACCGATGCGGATCTTGCCCAGATGGATGGGGAAAGCCTGGATCAGCGTAGCCACGCCTGCGCCCAGAACAGAGCACTGAATGAGCAGGGTGGAATAGTAGCTGTCCATATTGGCGGCGCTGGCCACCAGGATCATGGGAACGATGTTGCCCACGAACATAGCCAGCAGCTGCTGGAAGCCAAGGGGAAAGGCCTGAAGGAACGGCGGTCTGCCGTCCAACTCATAGATGGCATTGCTTTTTGCGCTTTTGAACTGTTTCAACGTTGTATGTCCCTCCACAGGATGTCCACGGGAAGGGGCGTTCCCTTCCATTTCATCTCATCTCGTTGCGGACGAAGCGGCACTGTCGGGGGAACTCGGTGGGTGCCGCCTGCCTGTCGGCTGGTCATAAAAAGTACCGCCGTCCCCCAGGGGACGCCGGCGGAGCCGTTTCGGTATACAGGCTTGAGGGTGGAATAAGACGAGAAAAGAATTCCGGCCCTCCCGCGCATTCACTGCAAGCGCGGCCGAATTGTGTTCACCTCCTTATCTAGAAAGATTATATAACACTTTATAAGAGTAGTCCATACCTTTTTGTAAAAACCGACTGTCAAAAAAGGGTGAAAATAATTTTTCTTTGGAGCCCACTATGCAAAATGATATACAGGATATGTGGATTGGAAGAAAAAGGCTATCCTTGTGAGAGTAAGTTTTCCACATTATCCACATAGTTATCCACAAGGTAGTGGACAAGTTATGTGGATGCATTATTCAAAAAATTGTTTACATAACGCAAAATATAACGAAAAAAGACGGCAGAATATCCAAAGGAAAAGGGGCGGGACTTGTCCCCCTCCGGGGAACCGTGCTAGAATAAACAGCGACAAGGCACCGCCCGCTGTGCAGGCGGTGTATTCTGCATGAAAACCGGCGCACCATGGAGCGCCGGCCGATGAGGTGAGACCATGAGGGATACCATTGCCGCCATTGCTACAGGGCCGGTCCGCTCGGCGGTGGGAATCATACGCCTGTCCGGGCCGGAGGCCATTGCGGCGGCCGCCGCCGTCTTTCGGGCGACAAGCGGCCGGAGCCTGACCGAGTATGAAAATCGCCGCCTGGTACTGGGCGCTCTGCTGGACCGGGCGGGAAACCCGGTGGACCAGGTGCTGGCCACGGTGTCCCGGGCGCCGGAGAGCTATACGGGGGAGGATACGGCGGAATTGCAGTGCCATGGATCCCCGGCAGTGCTGACGCTGGGGCTGGAGGCCCTGTTTGCCCAGGGCGTGCGCCAGGCAAGGCCGGGCGAATTTACCCGCCGGGCCTTCCTGAATGGAAAGCTGGACCTGACCCAGGCCGAGGCCGTGGCCGACCTGATCGACGCGGAGACCCAGGCGGCGGCCCGGGTCGCGGGGGGACAGCTCTCAGGTGCCCTCAGCCGCCGGATTGGGGCGGTCTATGACGCGCTGGTGGACGTGAGCGCCCATTTCCACGCGGTGCTGGACTACCCGGATGAGGACATCGACGCCTTTGGGGCGGAGACCCTGGACCGGGCGCTGGAAGGGGCGGAGCGGGATCTCTCCGCCCTGCTGGATACCTACCGCCGGGGCAAGCTGCTGGTAGGGGGGATCCCCTGTGCCATCGTGGGGCAGCCCAATGCGGGAAAGTCCTCTCTGCTCAACGCCCTGCTGGGCTATGAACGGGCCATCGTCACCGATATCCCGGGCACCACCCGGGATACGGTCGAGGAAAAGTGCACGCTGGGCGGGCGGCTGCTGCGTCTCATCGACACTGCAGGCATCCGGGAGACCGGAGACGCGGTGGAGCGCATCGGCGTGGAGCGCAGCCGCCGGGCACTGGCCGGTGCGGAACTGGCCCTGGTGCTGGTGGATCTGACCCGGCCCCTGGATGAGGTGGACAAGGACCTCTTCCGAGAGGCGGTGGAGCGGGCCGGACAGGTGATCCTGGTGGGCACCAAGGCCGATCTGCCCCAGGCCCATCCCCTTTCGCTGCCCTGGAGTGCGGAGAAGCCGGTACCGGTGGTCTCTCTGAGCAGCCGTACGGGAGAGGGTCTTCCGGCCCTGGAAGAGGCCATCGCCGCCTGCTTCCCCTCGGAGGGAGGGGAAGAGCGAGGCGAGATGCTCACTAACGCCCGGCAGGCGGGCGCCGCCGGGCGGGCCCTGAAGCAGGTCCGCGCTGCCCGGGAGAGCCTTGCCTTAGGTATGACGCCCGACGCGGTGCTGGTGGATGTGGAAGGGGCCATGGAGGCTCTGGGAGAACTCACCGGACGGACGCTCCGGGAGGATGTGACGGCACGGATCTTTGAGCGGTTCTGTGTGGGAAAATAAGAGTATGACAGGAGGATGGAGGATGCAGAAGAAGCGAGCAGCCGCGGCCCTGTTGGCGGCCGCCATGATCCTGGGGGTCCCGACACAGGCCGGGAGCCGGGGCGCCTTTTCGGATGTCCCGGAGAAGCACTGGGCCTTTGCGGCCATTGAGCAGGCCTATGCGGATGGAGTGATGACGGGGACCTACTATGACGCCGTGACCGGAGTCCGGCAGTTTTCCCCCGAGGGCTCCCTCAGCATGGTGGAGTGGCTGAGCATGCTGACCCGTGCCTGCTGGCCGGAGGAGGCGGCGTCCGCCCCGGACTCCGGAAGCTGGTATGCCGGTGCGGTGGCGGTGGCAGAGCACCACGGCCTGCTGGATGGGGTGGAGGATGTGCCCCTGGAAGGGGCCCTGACCCGAAATGCCATGGCGGTGGTCATCCGGCATGTGCTGGAGGAGCAGGGCGTGGCCATGCCGGATGAGGAGGCCCTGCGGGATACCCAGGCCAAGATCGGGGACTGGGCCCAGATCCCCGCGCAATATCAGGAGTCCGTGGCGGCGGTCATGGCTCTGGGCATCCTCTCTGGTACGGACAGCAACGGCACCTTTGCCGGTGGTGCGACCTTTACCCGGGCCCAGGCCGCTGCGGTATATGGCCGTCTGGAGGGTGTGCTTACCGCGGGAGCGGGGCTCCCCTCCCAGGAGACCACGCCCGAGGCAGAGGACCCGGTGGCGGCGGTGGTGCGTCTGGTCAATGAGGCCCGGGCCCAGGAGGGCCTGCCCCCGCTGGAGGTCCTCTCCGAACTGGAGACAGCGGCTGACATTCGGGCCCAGGAGCTGGGAACACTCTTTGAGCACACCCGGCCCGATGGGCGCAGCTGCTTTACGGTCCTGGAGGAGTGCGGCGTGTCCTCTTACCGCGCCGCCGGAGAGAACATCGCCATGGGGACCGATGACCCGGAGCGGGTTATGGAGCTGTGGATGAACTCGCCGGGCCACCGGGCCAACATCCTCAAGAGCTCGTTTACCCACATCGGCGTGGGTTATCATGAGGGCGGATGGGTCCAGCTCTTCCTGGGGCAGTGACGCATCCCAATCTGCCCAAACAGACCCAATCCATCGGATATGCAAAGAGAGCGCCTGTCCCAGAAGGGACAGGCGCTCTTTCTCTGGAGATTTACAGGGTGGACAGACGCTGGGCCAGAGCCGTAAGCTGTGCCTGGATCTCCGGGCGCTGGGGAAGTGGGCGGCGGTCGGCGTCATCCATGCAGATGATGTCCTCACAACTGGCGTGCAGATCGGAGAGGACGCCCCGCAGCATGAGCTCGGCGGGAAGGAACTGCCCCTCAAAGGGAGGTGCGCCCCCCACCAGCAGTAGCGCGCCCCGCTTGGTGGAGATCTGATCTTCGTCCCCCCGGACAGTGGCGGCCCAGTAGGGCTGGAGCCGGTCGATGATGGCCTTCAGGGGAGCGGGCACCGAGTGGAAGTAGAGGGGCGAGGCGATGATCAGATTGTCACACCCCTCGATGGCCGGATAGAGATCCTGCATCTCATCTTTTACGGCACAGCCCGGGTGGGAGAGACAGTAGCGGCAGTCCCGGCAGGGGGAGACCGGGGTGTCATAGGCCCGGACCACGGTGACCTCACCGGGCAGGCGCAGACGGAGGAATTCCACCAGTTCGGCCGTGCGGCCCCGGCGGCGGGTGGAGCCCTCCAGAATCATCGTTTTCACGGCTTTAACCCTCCCTTTTCCCGGAGCAGAGCGGCCTCCTCCTGGAGACGGAAGACCGAGCGGGCCTCCTCGATGCGGGTGAGGCGGCCGTCCTCCAGCACCACCTCGCCCTCCACCAGTGTGGTGCGGACGCCAGCCGGGCTGGCGTTATAGATAATAGAGGTGACCGGATCAAAGCTGGGGACGGTGGTGCAGTTCATGGGATCGTAGAGGAAGAGATCGGCCCGCTTTCCCACCTCCAGGGAGCCCAGGTCCTTTTCGCGGTGGATGCTCCGGGCGCCGTCGATGGTGGCCATCTCCAGAAGGCGCATGGCGGGGAGGACCGTGGGGTCCCGGTAGAAGGCCTTCTGCCACAGGGCGGAGATCTTCAGCACCTCCAGCATGTTCTGACTGTCGTTGGAGGCCGCTCCGTCCGTGGCCAGGCCCACGGGGATGCCATGCTCCAGCAGCTGGCACACCGGCAGGGTCTGGTACCCCATGAGCATGTTGGAGATGGCATTGTAGGAGACGCTCACCCCGTGCCGGGCCAGGGTCTCCACCTCGTGGGGCTGAATCAGGGCGCAGTGGACGGCTAGGAGCTTGGTGTCCAGAACGCCGGTCTTTTCGTAAAATTCAATGGTGGATACTCCGTGGCGCTCCAGACAGAAGGCGTTGTCCTCCTCGGTCTCCAGCGTGTGGATGGTCAGGAGGGTGTCCAGCTCCCGGGCCAGATCGGCGCAGCGGCGGAAGCCGTCCTCGGACAGGCTCCAGACAATGCCGGGGGCGATGGCGACATCGATGCGGGGGTCGGAGCGGTACTGGCTGTGGAGACGGCGCACGTCGTCAAAGAAGTCCTCCATGGTCTCCACATGGGGCGGCTTGCAGGGGGCGGGGTAGTCCTCCGTGTTGGCATGTCCCCGGGCCAGCACGCCCCGGATGCCGATGTCCTGAAAGGCCTTGATGACCGCATCGCTCAGGCCGGGCCGTCCGTGGGCATACTGGTAGTCCACACAGGTGGTCACACCGCTGTGGAGCTGCTCCGCACAGCCCACCAGAGCGGCCCAGTAGATGTTTTCCGGAGTAATGTTGCGGTAATGGGCGATAATGCACTCATCCAGCCAGCGGATGAGCCCCAGATCCTTGCCGAGATTTTTCAGCAGCATCTGGAAGAGGTGGTTGTGGGTGTTGATAAAGCCGGGGTATGCAATGGTGCCGGAGGCGTCCAGAACGTGGGGGGCGCTGTACTGCTCCAGCAGCGCTTGGGTGGGAAGGATGGCGGCGATCCGGCCATCCCGGATGGCGATGCCGTGGTCGGAAAGAATGCGGCGCTGGGGATCCATGGTGACCAGGGTTGCGTGAACGATCAGACGGTCTGCCTGCATAAGTATCCCTCCTGAACCAGATATGGATGGTTCTATTATGCTCCGATTTTTATAAATGTCAACAAAATTTTATAATCATAAAAAAGCTTTGACGGGCGAGGGATGCGACTGCTATAATAGACAAAAACGGCCGACAGGAGGAACGGGAATGGAAGTGGGAGAAAAGCTCAAGCGCCTGCGGAAAGAGCGGGGGCTCACGCTTCAGGCACTGGCCGACAAAAGCGGGCTCTCGGTGAGCTACCTGAGCAATGTGGAGCGGGAGGCCACCAGTCCCACGCTCCAGCATCTGGGACAGATCTGCCAGGCGCTGGACATCCTGATCGCGGATTTTTTGACAGAGCCCGCCCAGGAGCACCGCCTCTATGCCCGGCGGGAGGAGTTTGAGCCGGTGTTCCGGCTCCACTCCCGGGTGCAGTATGAACTGGCCCTGTGCGGCAATCCGCCCTACAAATGCGTCTGCATCACCATGCAGGGGGGCGGGGAGGAAAAGGAGTACAGTATGGGCCTGCCGGAGGGCAATTTCCTCCTGGTCACCCAGGGGAGCATGCGTCTGGAGATGGAGGGCATGTCCTGTACTCTGCACCCCATGGACGTGGCGCTGGTGCCCGCCCACACCCCCCATACCTACGCCAATGCCGGGGAGGAGCCCTGCATTTCCTACTGGTTTTCCCTGGCGCCGGCAGAGCCATCCCGATTTTAAGCAAACAGAGCGGCCCCGGTACCTCTCCTGCGGGAGATGGTACCGGGGCCGCTGTCTTTCTAGGTGAGGATTAAGCCGCCCGGCCCAGAGTGGCGCTTTGGGCGGGGGAGAGCAGGGTGACGGGGGCCTCTTCCACGACCGGGGGCGTCAGACGGAGGAGCTCTGCCACGGCACAGAGCTTGTCCATGGCGCCCACCACCACGGATTCCAGGCAGTGATGGGGGCGGGTGATGGCGAGAGGGAACATATGGGTGGCGATGATGTCGGCCTCTGTGGGGTTGAGCGGAAAGCGCGCCTGGGCATTCTCCAGCGCCACCAGCGGGTGGTCAAAGGCGTGGTTCACATGGGGATGGGTGGACTTGTCCTGCCAGTTGTAGAGGTAGAGGTCGTGGAGCAGTCCGCCCCGGGCGGCCGAGCGCATATCCAGTCCTAGGGCACGGCAGAGGCGGAAGCTGAGATAGGATACCAGCAGGCTGTGGTGAAAACAGCTGAATCCCTTGGCATGCTGGGGAAGCTGGCGCATGGCGCACACATCCGGATGGGCCAGAAGATCCTCCACAAAGGGAAGATATTCGTCTCTGTATTTGAAATTCCACATAGGGCGGACTCCTTTCTCTGGTTGTAGCTCTAGGATACCAGAGGAAGGTAAAGAACATGAGACGAACTCTTTAAGATTTTCAAAAGAGCGGGTAAAACTTTTGGAAAGAGGGAAAGAAACGGCGCCTGCGCACGATAAAAAAGACGCCCGCAGACATGCGGGCGTCTTTGGTGACGCAATAAAGGGGAGCGTGGAGCGGAAATCAACCCTCCACCAGAGAATAGATCAGATCGGTGCAGCGATCCACACCCAGCACACTGCTGTCCAGGCAGAGGTGGTAGTTGGCGGCCTGCCCCCAGTTGCGGTCGGTATAGTACTTATAGTAGGCGATGCGGCGCTTATCCTTGTCCAGGATGCGCTTTTCCGGCGTGTCCGCCTTTTCGCCGTAGAGCCGGACGATGCGGTCCTTTTTGAACTCCATATTGGCGTGGATAAAGACGTTGAGACAATCGGTGCGCTCCTTGAGGAAATAGTCGGCGCAGCGGCCCACGATGACGCAGGGACCCTGCTCGGCCAGATCCTGAATGATCTTGCGCTGGGTGATATAGATCTGATCGGAGAGGGCGTTGTTGGCCCAGTTGTTCAGGGTAAACAGGAAGCTGCTGGTGGCGCTGGCCTCCTCGCTGAAGCTCTGGATAAAGCTCTGGGACATACCGCTCTCCTTGGCAATCTGGGTGACCAGCTCCTCATCGTAGCAGGTCACGCCCATGCGCTGGGCCACCTGCTTGCCGATGGTGCGTCCTCCGCTGCCAAATTCCCGGTTAATGGTGACGATACGAAAGCCCATTACACTCCGTTCCTCCCTTGGATGGTTTCACAGCCCGGAAGAACGGGCCATGGTAAAGGTCTGTGCCCGGTTCCGCCAAGGCAGGGCGGAATGGGCTTACTTCCCTATTTTACCATGTGGCGTCAAGGGGCGCAAGACCCGCCCTCAGCCCCGGAGGAAGGCGTCGGCGGCCTGGATGGCCTGGGAGAGGGGGTCCCCCTCCGTGTCCAGCCAGAGGACGTCCCGGTCCTTTTTGAACCATACCATCTGACGCTTGGCAAAGCGCTTGATGGCCCGGCCCAGCTCGTCAAAGAGCTCGTCCTGGGAGGAGAGCTTGCCGGTGAGATACCAGAGGATGTAGCGGTATTCCAGCCCCAATCCCTCCAGGAAGGCGTCGGTGGCCCCCTCCGCCCGCAGGCGTGCCACCTCCTCGATCATGCCGTCGTCCAGCCGCTTCTGGAGCCGCTCGTCGATGCGTCGGCAGAGGACATCCCGGGGATAGGTCATGCCCAGCTGGAGGACCTCATACCGGGGCACACGGGGGGATTCGGTGAGGGAATCTCCCGAGAGAAGTTTTTCCATGGTGCGTACCAGGCGGTGACGGTTCTTCTCCTCGCCGCCCGAGAGGGTGCGCCCGGTCTGGGCGCGGAACATGGCGTAGAGCTCCTCGGCGCTTTTGCGCTCCAGCTGCGCCCGGAGGACGGGGTCGGGCTGGCTCTCCTGAAAGGTGTACCCCTCGGCCACCGCCCGGACATAGAGCCCGGTGCCCCCCACCAGGAGGGGGACCTTCCCCCGGGCCAGGATATCGTCGATGGCGGCGTAGGCGTCCCGCTGGAACTCGGCCACCGAATAGCTCTGGTTGGGGGAGACCACATCCAGCAGGTGGTGGGGTACCCCGTCCATCTCCTCCTCTGTGACCTTACCGGTGCCCAGGTCCAGGCCCCGGTAGACCTGACGGGAGTCGGCGGAGACGATCTCGCCTCCCACATGCTTGGCCAGCTCCACACCCAGGCCGCTTTTACCGCAGGCGGTGGTACCCAGTATCACGATCAGTTTTGGCAGCGCCATGTTCGCACATCCTTCTGTCAGCCCGCGCTCGGCCGGGCGTGGTGTTTCGGCTATTCTACCACAAAAGCAGGGCAGGGGCAACTTGAGGACGGCTACGCCACCGGCAGTACGCAGTCCCCGATGGCAATGGAGGCAATCTCGCCGGGGTCCCAGAAAGTAAAGGAGGGATCCGAGCAAAGAGGCCTGGAGAGGGAGAGGACACAGCAGCTCTCTCCGGCAAATTCGCTCACATAGCCGCCGGTACACTCCAGGGAAAGAACGGTGCCGTCTGTTTTGGTGAGAGAGCAGGAGATCTGCGTATCCTGATAGAGGCATTCATAGGGGGTGAGATCATTCCCCGCACCGATCAGGGAGATCCCCAGGGGGGTGACCTGCAAGGTGTGGATGGGCAAGGATTGGCCGGCCAGCTCCAGTCCGTCCAGCGGAACGGAGATGCTTGTGACGGTATCTACCTGGAAGGGGATGGAGAAGGAGGAGTCAGGCACCAGCGGAGTACAGGCATAGACGACCTCCAGCTCCAGCCAGGGGAGGTCCTCCGGGGTAAGAGGGCAGTCCTGGAAGCTGTACACATAGGAGCCTTCCCCGTTTTCCAGCTCATAGCGGCTCATGGAGCCGTGATAGTACCGCGCACCGGTGCGGGTATCGACGATGGCGTTGGGGTAGACCTTATCACAGAGGATGTCGTTCTGTATGCCCATGTCCGGGGCACTGATCCCGATGGAAAGGCCCTTCTCCTCCAGCATGACCGCGCCATGAAGAACGGCGCCGGAGAAACCATCGACAGCCGGGACCGGGAGAGCGGCATTCTGGCGGGAGAGCGCGGCGGAGATCCCGGAAAAATCAGAGGGGGAATAGGTGTCCCAGTGCTCCGCGGAGAGCTCCGCCAGAGACAAAACCGCTGTTTTGTTGTATGGGGTCTTTCCCAGGGCAAAGAGGTCCAGGGTCAGGGTTTCGCCTGCCAGGGAGGCGGCCCGGTCGGCAGTGGAGGCCTGAAGGACATAGTAGAGGGCCTTTTGATCGGTGCTCTGCTGCGGGGGAGAAACCGTGTGCAGGGACAGGGATGTGCCGTCGGACAGAGAGAGGGACGGGGCGCGGCGCAGGGAGGAGAGGTTGAGGCCCACCGCCGGGTCGATCACCCCGCCATCCGCCCGGGTGAGGGAGAGGAGGAGCAGGACGCCGGTATCCTCGGCCACCGCATCCTCCAGTGTGAGGGTGTATTCCCCTTTGGTCTGGGAGAGCCCCAGCTCGGTCACCGCGCTGGAAGGAATGGGCGAGGAGAAGAAATACCGCCAGGCGTCCGTGAGACCGACGGCCGCCGCGGCAGCGCCCAAAACGGCCAGCAGACAGGCGCAGACCAGGGCCATGCGGACATAGGGGCGCCGGTGCGTCCTGCGCGCGGCGAGGCGGGCATGGATGCCCGCTTCCAGCGGGGCGGGGGGCGTTTGGATGGAGGAGAGGGCCTGGAAGATCCGCTCTTCTTCCGGTGTGCGTTTCATAGAGATTCCTCCTGTTCGGTCAGAGCCCGGGCCAGTTTATGCCGGGCGCGCTCATAGCGTTTCCGCAGGGTGGCCGCGCTGTGTCCTAACATTTGGGAGAGTTCCTCATAGCTGCGCTCCTCCATGACGCGGCCAAAGACCAGCGCCCGCTCCTGCGGGGAGAGAGTCAGGAGCGCCGCACGGAGCTGGGGACCGATGTAGTCCGGATTAGACACAGGGGCGGCCGGGGGAGAAAAGAGCTGCCGCTTCCGGCGGCGCAGGAGATCTATGCAGGTGGTATAGGCCAGCCGGTAGAGCCAGGCGGAGAGGTTGGAGCCGCGCCGGAACCGGGCGCGGCGGGTATAAGCTTTACAAAACGTAATCTGGACTGCATCCTGCGCCTCATGGTAATCACACAGAATGTGGTGACAGTAGCGCAGCAGAGGAGGGCCATACCGAGAAACGGCCGCTGAGAGGATCTCGTCATCTGCCTCGGGGAAGCGCTCCTCCAGTGCCTGTGTGTCCATCCTACCACTTCCTTTCTGCTGGATCGGAAAACCGGTTTTCACCCATATAACGCACGGTAAAGCGGTTTTGTGACAGGCGTACAGAACGGCGGCGCCCTTTTTGAGGGCGCCGCCGCTCAGCCGTACTATTCGGATTCTGCCTGTGCAAAAACGCTGGTGAGGAGGGTGTCTTTCTGCTCCACCCGTGTGCAGCGTTTGACGCCGTCGGAGCCGGTGGTCTCCTCATAGGTCACAAGGGGGATGTTCAAGGCGTTGTAGACCATCTGGGCGGCCATGTCCCGGGTCAGGGGCGTGGAGCTGTCAAAGGAGCCCATGTCCGCATAGAGCCCGGCCTGATCGGCCAGAATATCTACCGTGATGCGCCATGTGGCACCGCTGATCCCCTCGTAGTCTGCCCGATAGCCCAGGGCGGAGAGGAGCATCCGAGCCCCCTCCGCAATGGTGACCGGGTTGCCGGGGGCAAAGACCGTCTCGCTCCGGCCGGAGATAATCCCGAGGGAGGCACAGTAGGTAATACAGTCCTGGGCCCAGTGGCCCTCGGTGTCCGGGAAGGGCGCGGCGGTATTCTCCAGGGTGGGAATCTTCCCGCCGTTGAGCATGAGGGTGACCAGCCGGGCGAAGGAGGCCCGGTCGATGTTCTGCGCGGGGGCAAAGGAGCCATCCGGCAGACCGGCAAAGAGCCCCAGGTCGGCCACGGCGGTGACGGCATCCGGATGGACGATCTGGTCCTGGTCGGAGAAAGCCGCCGCGGCGGCCCCGGGACAGAGCAGGCCCAGGGTCAGGGCCGACGCAAGGCCCAGAGAGAGGAGCGGGTGCAGACGTTTCATGTGAGATTCCTCCTTTTTCCGCTGTTTGTGTAGAGTCGAGAACGGCGGCCCCCGTCAGACGCGCCTGTTCGGCGGGGGCGGAAAGCCAAGGTTCTTTTTCTATAACGTACGGAAGGCCCATTTTGAGACAGAAAAAGTAAAAAAACGGGCGCGCAGCCGCGCGCCCGTTTTTGACCGATGGGGAAAAGCTTACTTGGTGGTGACCGTCAGCACGCCGTCGGCCTCAACCGCAGAGACGCCCAGAAGAGCGTTCAGTCCATCCGCGGAGACATAGTAGTTGCCGCCGATGAGCAGAGTGGAGGTCTCCACATCGACGCCATCCACCTGAATGGTGATGTTGGCGTAATCAATGGCGGAGCCTTCCGGACGGGGGGCGAGAGACGCAGCGGTGTACTCGCTGCCCTTGGTGATGGCCACCTGGCCATTCCACTCTACATTGAACATGGCAGGGGTGCCGTTGAAGGCGACTGCCAGATCGCGCAGACGGTAGAAGACCGTATCACCCAGACCGCTGCTGACTGCGCTGTCGACCTGGAAAGCGTTGCCGTCCACAATGACATTGCGGGACTGAGCCTCCGCAATCAGGGCGTCATAGTCGGCCAGATTGTAGCTCTTGTTGTAGGGAGTGTCCAGCTTGCCCTCGTTGATGAGGTTGATGATCTCCTGGCGGCGAGGATCGTCCTTGCTCAGATCCACACCGGTGATCTTCCAGTTGTTGTCCACGGTGGGCTGGAGGGGATCATGCTCGGCCAGATAGGCCACCAGCATGTCGCGCACGGAGTTGGGGGACTCCCACTCCTTCTCGCCGGAGATAATGCCCTCATTCTTGAGGCCGGTATAGCGGTAGTCGTTGACGCAGAGGGTGAGCACTTGGTCGTCGGCCAGAGGCTTGCCCTGGAAGGTCACGTTCTCGATGCGCTCTCCAGCGGGCTTGGAGAGGTTCACCTCATAGTTCAGGCCGATGAAGTGGTCGTGGAGGTAGCCGGGCTTGTCGGGATTGAAGGAGATGTTGATGTCGCCCTCCTGCCACTGGTTCCAGCATGCGGCCGCCCACTCCATGTAGGCCTTCATCTCGGCGCCGGTGACCTTGACGGTGTAGAGCACGTTGGGGAACTTATAGATGTCGAACATGTTGCCGTAGTTGAGATCGCCCTTCTTCAGATCGCTGGTGTCCTTGAAGAGGGCCACGGCGGTCACATCGGCGCCGGAGTTCTCCAGCTGCACGGTGCCGATGAGGTCGATGACGGCGGTGTCCTGGAGACGGCCCTCGGGCAGGCCCTTGATCTCGTTGGCGGGCTGGAAGTCCGCGGCGGCATGGCCCAGAACGTTATCCTGGATAAAGGAGACGGTCTTTTCCTGGGCAGCCTTGATGGCGGGCACATCCCGCAGACCCTGGTCGGGCTCCACGCCTTCCATGGAGACGGTCTCCACGGTAGCGGTGGTGATCTCCTTGTCGGCGTTCAGGGTCAGGTCATAGCGGACCACCTCGCCGGCGTTGCTCTTGACCTCGCCTACGGGGATCTTCTCATTGTTGATATAGGTGGTGTGGGTGTGGCCCAGCTGGAGCACGTCCACCTCGGGGCACTTGTCCAGGATGGTCTGAGCGGCATCGGAGCCGTCGGTGGAGTACTCGGCCTCCAGACCGGCGTGAGTGGAGACCATGATGACGTCGGCCTTGTCGCCGATCTCCTGGATGCACTCGGCCACCGCGTCGGCCATGGGCTCAAAGGTCAGGTCGGACACGCCCTGCTTGGTGCCGTCCCAGCGGGGAATGTTGGGGGTAGTGACGCCGATGATGGCCACCTTCACACCGCCCCGCTCCACAATGGTGTAGCCGGCGCCGGTGAGATAGCTGCCGTCCGCGTTCTTGATGTTGGCCGAGAGCACGGGAACATCTGTCTGCTCCAGGATGGACTTGAGCTTGTCCACACCGAAGTTGAACTCGTGGTTGCCCAGGGTCCAGGCGTCATACTTCATGTAGTTGAGGGCCGCGGGCACGGGATGGCCGGCGGTGTCCTTGGAGTAGAGGTCGTCGGTCATGATGGTGCCCTGGATGGTGTCGCCGGCGTCCACCAAGATGGTGTTGGGATTCTCGGCACGCACCTGATTGACATAGGTGGAGACACGGGCCAGGCCGTCCTTGGAGCTCTCCTTCATGTCCTCATAGGAATAGCCCCAGATGTTGCCATGGGTGTCGGATGTACCGATGATGGTGAGGTGAGTCTCCCCCTCCGCGGCCAGAGCGGCCGGGACGAGACCGGCCAGCATGGCCACAGCCATGGCAGAGGCCAGAGCCCTGCGCAGATACTGTTTCTTCATACAAGATCCTCCTTTTTACAAGTTGTCCAAAAGGAATGAGACGCCCGCTCCAGCCTCCGGGCCCGACCGGAGACAGCGGACAGGGCGCCGCCTGCCCATAGGGTACCACAAAATATACGGGAAGTCGAGACAAACTAAAAGGTGATTCGGTCAAAATGACGGGGTCAAAGGACGGAAGAGGGAAGAAAAGGAGGGCAGGAAGGGCGTTTGTTCATAATTTCCCCTTTTTTATTACAGGGGGATGTGCTATACTCTAACATGACGTTTTACAGGCATTGGTTTTCCCGCACCATGCAAGAAAGGTGAATGACCTAACATGAATTTCTTAAAAAAGCTGTTTGGCAGCAGCTCCGCCAAAGAGCTGAAAGCCATCTATCCCATTGTGGACAAGATCGAAGCGCTGGACGCGGAGTACAGCAAGCTCACCGATGAGCAGCTGAAAGCCAAGACCCCCGAATTTAAAGAGCGCCTGCGCAATGGTGAGACGCTGGACGATATCCTGCCCGAGGCCTTTGCCACCTGCCGTGAGGCCGCGTGGCGTGTGCTGGGCATGAAGCCCTACCGGGTGCAGCTGGTGGGCGGCATCATCCTCCACCAGGGCCGCATCGCTGAGATGCGCACCGGTGAAGGTAAGACCCTGGTGGCTACCCTGCCCGCCTATCTGAACGCCCTGACCGGCGAGGGTGTGCACGTGATCACCGTCAACGACTACCTGGCCAAGCGCGACAGCGAGTGGATGGGCAAGGTCTACCGCTTCCTGGGCCTGACCGTGGGCCTGGTGATCCACGACATCCTGCCCCAGATGCGCAAGCTCTCCTATCAGGCCGACATCACCTACGGCACCAACAACGAGTTCGGCTTTGACTATCTGCGTGACAACATGGCCATCTACGCCGCCGAGATGGTGCAGCGCGGCCATGCCTTTGCCATCGTGGACGAGGTGGACTCCATCCTCATCGACGAGGCCCGTACCCCCCTCATCATCTCCGGTCAGGGGGATCAGTCCACTCAGCTCTACACCATTGTGGACAACTTTGTGGCCAAGCTGAAGGGCAAGCGCGTGGCCAAGGTGGATACCAAGGAAGAGGAAGATCCCGACGAGGATGCCGACTACATCGTGGATGAGAAGGCGCGCACCGTCACCCTTACCGCCCGCGGCATCAGGAAGGCGGAGGAGGCCTTCAATCTGGAGAACCTGGCCGACGTGGAGAACACCACCCTCTCCCACCACATCAACCAGGCCATCCGCGCCCGGGGCCTCATGCAGCGGGATATCGACTACGTGGTCAAGGACGGCGAGGTCATCATCGTGGACGAGTTCACCGGCCGCTTGATGTACGGCCGCCGCTACTCCGAGGGTCTGCACCAGGCCATCGAGGCCAAGGAGAAGGTGGAGGTCGCCCGGGAGTCCAAGACTCTGGCCACCATCACCTTCCAGAACTACTTCCGCCTCTACAACAAGCTCTCCGGCATGACGGGTACCGCCATGACCGAGGAGGAGGAGTTCGGCACCATCTACTCCCTGGATATCGTGGAGATCCCCACCAACAAGCCTGTGCAGCGTGTGGATCACCCCGACGTGGTCTATAAGAACGAGGCGGGCAAGTTCCGCGCCATCGTCCAGCAGATCGAGGAGTGCCACAAGAAGGGCCAGCCCGTGCTGGTGGGCACCATCTCCATCGAGAAGTCGGAGGAGCTCTCCGGCATGCTCAAGCGCAAGGGGATCCCCCACAAGGTCCTGAACGCCAAGTTCCATGAGAAGGAAGCCGAGATCGTGGCCCAGGCCGGTAAGCTGGGCGCCGTCACCGTGGCCACCAACATGGCCGGCCGCGGTACCGACATCATGCTGGGCGGTAACGCCGAGTATCTGGCCATGGCCGACCTGCGCAAGGCCGGACTGAGCGATGAGCTGATGGCCGAGGCCACCGGCTACGCCGAGACCGACAATGAGGACATCCTCAATGCCCGCAAGATGTTTGCGGACGCCGAGGCTAAGTATAAGGAGACCATCAAAGTCGAGGCCGAGAAGGTCCGTGCGGTGGGCGGCCTGTTCATTCTGGGCACCGAGCGGCACGAATCCCGCCGCATCGACAACCAGCTGCGGGGCCGTGCCGGCCGTCAGGGCGACCCCGGTGAGACCCGGTTCTACCTCTCCCTGGAGGACGACATCATGCGCCTGTTCGGCTCCGAGCGGGTCATGGGCATGATGGAGCGCCTGGGCGTGGACGAGGACACCCCCATCGACGCCAAGATGCTCTCCGGCGCCATTGAGAACGCCCAGAAGCAGGTGGAATCCCGCAACTTCCAGACCCGTAAGACGGTGCTTGAGTACGACGACGTGATGAACACCCAGCGTAAGGTCATCTATGAGGAGCGCCGCAAGGTCCTGGACGGCGAGAACCTGAAGGACGCCATCCAGAAGATGCTCTCCACGGTGATCAACCGGGCGGTCATGGGCCAGATGGGCGAGCAGAAGCACCTGGACGCCGAGACCTGGCGCGAGGTGTGCGCTCCCTTCCGTGGCCTGTTCCTGCGGCCCGATGAGCTCAAGTACACCGACGGCGAGCTGCAGCAGTACAGCGGCGAGCAGCTGGTGGAGCAGCTCATGGAGCGGGCCACCGAGATCTATACCCGCAAGGAGCAGGAGCTGGGTGAGCCCCTCATGCGTGAGCTGGAGCGGGTAATGATGCTGCGCGTGGTGGACGAGTACTGGATGGACAACATCGACGCCATGCAGGAGCTGCGCCAGGGCATCGGCCTGCGGGCTTACGGTCAGAACGACCCGGTGGTGGAGTACAAACGGGAAGGCTACGAGATGTTCGAGAACATGATCGCCGCCATCCAGGAGGAGACCATCCGCCGGATCTACCTGGCCCGGGTGCAGGTGGGCGGCGCCGTCAAGCGCGAGCGTGTGGCCCGTGTCACCGGCGAGTCGGGCGGCAGCGACGAGACCGTGAAGAAGCAGCCCGTCAAGAAGGGCGTTCAGATCGGCCGCAACGATCCCTGCCCCTGCGGCAGCGGCAAGAAGTGGAAGAAGTGCGACTGCGCGGAGTACCACGGCCCTGAATATCAGTAAGACGGCCTCCGGCCCCTTGAGGGGCCGCGCCCTGTGAAAACCGAAAACCGATGGGAAAAGCAGAATGAGACAGCCTCTGAGGGACCATTCTGCTTTTCTCTGTTTCACTGAGGATTTTGACTATGAGCATTGTGACTTGCGTCAACAAAAATGTCCCCTTCCTGGCCAGCGAGGGCTTTTTACAGGCGGGGGGTGTGGCCCACGGCTTTTCCACCCGGGAGGGGGGCGTGAGCGAGGGAACCTATGCCACCCTCAATCTGGGATTCTGCCGGGGGGATGACCGGGAAAAAGTACTGGAGAATTACCGCCGCTTCACCGCCGCCATCGGCGCGGACTATGAGGGACTGGTCTTGTCCAACCAGATCCATGGGGACACGGTGCGCACCGTGACCGCCGCCGACAAGGGGAAGGGCATCCACAGCAAGGGCGATTATGAGGCGGACGGACTCATCACCGATATTCCGGGCCTGTGCCTCACGGTCTTTGGGGCGGATTGTCTGCCCATTTTGTTCTATGACCCGGTGCGCCGGGTCATCGCGGCCGTCCATGCGGGCTGGCGGGGCACCGCCAACGGGATCGCGGGCCGTGCCGTAGAAAAGATGGTGGAGGTATACGGCTCCAAGCCCGGGGACATCCTGGCCGCCATTGGCCCGGGGATCTCCAAGTGCTGCTTTGAGACCGACGAGGATGTGCCCAACGCCCTCACCGGCGCGCTGGGTGCCTCCGCGCTGAAGTGCATCGAGCTGCAGGAGAGCGGGAAGTTCCATGTGGACCTCAAGGGGCTCAATGTCCTGCGCCTGGAAAAGATGGGTCTGGAACGGGACCATATTGCGGTCTCCGAGGCCTGCACCATGTGTGAGCACGAGCGCTTCTGGTCCCACCGCTACACCCAGGGCGTGCGGGGAAGCCAGGCCGCTATGGTCCAGCTGCTGGGATAAGGAAAGCCATGAAAAAGCGGAAGAAAAACCTGCGGCTCCTGGCCGCCGTCCTGCTATTGAGCACCGTTCTGAGTGCCTGTGGGGAGGAAGAGCCCGCTCCCACCTCCACACCCACGCAGACCCCTGTGCCCACCGCCACGGCCACGGCACAGCCCAAGGAATTTGCGCTGCCCTGCTATCCGGAGGCCGGTTTTCATCCCATCCAGGGGACCAACCGGACCAATCTGGCCCTGGGAGGGCTGGTTTATGACGGCCTCTATGAGCTGGATCAGACCTTTACGCCCCAGCCTGCCTTGGCGACGGGGTATACCGTCTCAGAGGACGGCCTCACCTGGACCTTTACCCTGCGCGGCGGCGTCACCTTCTCTGACGGCACGCCCATGACGGCGGCCGATGTGGCCGCTTCCCTGACCCAGGCCAAGACCAGCGCCCTGTACGGCAACCGCTTGGCGGGGATTGCCTCGGTTCAGGCCGGAGAGGGCGCTGTGACCGTGCGCCTGACCAGTCCCAACGGAAACCTGCCGGCCCTGCTGGACATCCCGGTCATCCGGGAGACTGGAGGCGTGCCTCTGGGGACCGGCTCCTATGTGCTCCAGCAGAGCGGGGAGAGCTATATCCTCCAGCGGCGGAATGACAGCTGGCGTACCCCCGCGCCCGCGCTGGAGACCATTCCCCTGCGGACGGTGGAGGAGGCCAACGACCTGCTCTATGCCTTTGACACCCAGGAGATCTCCCTGGTGGGGACCGACTCCACCGGTGTGGGCGCCCTGGGGTTCTCGGGCAGCTTTGAGACCATGGACTATCCCACTACAAATATGCTCTATATCGGGTTTAATACGGCCCAGGGCCCCTGCCGGGACACAGCGGTCCGCCAGGCGCTGGGGCGGGGGATGGACCGGGACAGCATTTGCTCGGCCCTGCTCTCCCGGCACGCGGTGGCGGCTACGCTGCCCGCCCACCCGGTGAGCAGTATCTATGACGCCGAGACGGCGGGCACCCTCAACTACTCCCTCCAGGAGATGGATTCCATTCTCACGCAGGGCGGGTGGAGCCGGAGCGACGGCGTCTATCAGAAGGGGAGAGAGAAGCTGGAGCTGACCCTGCTGGTCAACCAGGACAACTCCTATAAGACGGGAGTGGCCGACGCCATTGGGCGGGACCTGACGGCAGCGGGCGTATCGGTGACGGTGAAAAAGCTCTCCTGGGAGGACTTTACCGCCGCCCTGAGCGCGGGGGAGTTTGATCTCTACCTGGGCGAGGTCAAGCTGAGTGCCGACTTTGATCCCTCTCCGCTGCTGAGCGGCGGGGCCCTCAATTACGGCAAGTACAACGACCCCACAGCGACGGGACTGCTCTCCGCCTTCCGGGCGGCCCAGGGGGAGGAGCGGACCACGGCGGCCAAGGCGCTCTATGAGCGGCTGGGGGAGCAGGCGCCCTTTGCGGTGCTCTGCTTCAAAAACTGGTCCATGCTGAGCCAGTGGGGGCAGGTGTCCAATGCCACGCCCACCCAACAAAATCTGTTCTATGGATTTGGAAATTGGAGTTTCGCCAATTGAGTTCCTGCGTTTTTTCGGGTATGATGTAAGAGGAACCGACAGGCGCGGAGGGATGCGCCCCTCCGCGCCTGTTTTTTATTCAACTATATATGAGAATAAGGGGTTATGGTAATGGGTAACGTATTTCGCTGCTATGCCGAAAAGAAGCCCGGCTTCGACGTGGAGGCCCGGCGCCTGCTGGGTGAGCTGAGAAGCGAGCTGGGACTTCAGGGCCTGACGGGCGTCCGCATCCTCCACCGCTACGACGTGGAGGGGATCGACGGGGACACCTATCAGGCTGTGCGCACCACCGTGCTCAGTGAGCCGCAGGTGGACGCCGTCTATGACGAGACTTTCCCCGATGCCCCCGCGCCCTGCCGGGTCTTCGCGGTGGAGGCCCTGCCGGGGCAGTATGACCAGCGGGCCGACTCCTGCGCCCAGTGCATCCAGCTCCTCACGGGTGGAGAGCGGCCTCTGGCCGCCGCCGCCACCGTCTACATCCTCCAGGGTGAGGTGAGCGACGGAGAGCTGGAGCGGGTCAAGAGCTACCTCATCAACCCGGTGGAGAGCCGGGAGGCCGGACTGGACCGGGTGGAGACCCTGGAGCGCACCTATGCCGTGCCCGCCGATGTGGCGGTGCTGGAGGGCTTCCGGGACCGGGACGAGGCCGGTCTCTCCGACCTGATCGGCGAGTACGGCCTTGCCATGGACATGGCCGATCTGAAGTTCCTCCAGACCTATTTCCGGGACGAGGAGAAGCGGGACCCCACCCTGACCGAGCTGCGCCTGGTGGATACTTACTGGTCCGACCACTGCCGCCACACCACTTTCTCCACCCATATCGATGACGTGGAGATCCATGACGCCGACGTGGCGGCCGCCTATCAGATGTACCTGGCCGCCCGGGAGGAGGTCTACGGCAAGGAGAAGGCCGCCAAGCGGCCCCAGACCCTCATGGACCTGGCCACCATCGCGGGCAAGGTCCTCAAGAAGCGGGGCGTCCTGAAGAACCTGGACGAGAGCGAGGAGATCAACGCCTGCTCGGTCCATGTCACCGCCACCGTGGACGGGGAGGAGCAGGACTGGCTCCTCATGTTCAAGAACGAGACCCATAACCACCCCACCGAGATCGAGCCCTTCGGCGGCGCGGCCACCTGTATCGGCGGCGCCATCCGGGACCCCCTGTCCGGCCGCTCCTATGTCTATCAGGCCATGCGCGTCACCGGCTGCGGCGATCCCCGCGTCCCCCTGAGCCAGACCATGGAGGGCAAGCTCCCCCAGCGCAAGCTGGCCCAGACGGCCGCGGCGGGCTACTCCTCCTACGGCAACCAGATCGGCCTGGCCACCGGACACGTGGCCGAGGTCTATCACAAGGGCTACATTGCCAAGCACCTGGAGACCGGCGCCGTGGTGGGCGCCGCCCCCGCCTCCAATGTCCGGCGGGAGGTCCCCGCCCCCGGGGATAAGGTGATCCTTCTGGGCGGCCGTACCGGCCGGGACGGCATTGGCGGCGCCACCGGCTCCTCCAAGAGCCACAACCAGAAGTCCCTGGCCACCATGGCCTCCGAGGTCCAGAAGGGCAATGCCCCCGAGGAGCGCAAGATCCAGCGCCTGTTCCGCAACGGCGAGGTGACCCGCCTCATCAAGCGGTGCAACGACTTCGGCGCGGGCGGCGTCAGCGTGGCCATCGGTGAGCTGGCCGACGGCCTGGCCATCGATCTGGACGCCGTGCGCAAGAAGTACGACGGCCTGGACGGCACCGAGCTGGCCATCTCCGAGAGCCAGGAGCGTATGGCCGTGGTGGTGGCTCCTGCCGACGTGGACACCTTCATCGCCCATGCCGAGGCCGAGAACCTGGAGGCCTATGTGGTGGCCGAGGTCACCGAGTCTCCCCGGATGGTCATGACCTGGCGGGGCAAGAAGGTGGCCGACCTCTCCCGTGCCTTCCTGAATACCAACGGCGCAGCCAAGCACACCACCGTGCGGGTGCCCGACTACTTTACCCGGGAGAGCCTCTTCCACAAGGGGAGCCTCCGTTCCACCGCCGCCAGCCTCAAGACCGCCAGCCGCCGCGGTCTGGTGGAGCGCTTTGACAGCTCCATCGGCGCGGGCAGCGTCCTG
This sequence comes from Pseudoflavonifractor sp. MCC625, assembly GCF_018784545.1. Taxonomy (NCBI): domain Bacteria; kingdom Bacillati; phylum Bacillota; class Clostridia; order Eubacteriales; family Oscillospiraceae; genus Pseudoflavonifractor; species Pseudoflavonifractor sp. MCC625. The sequence continues at coordinate 51,784 of NZ_WQOJ01000004.1, forward strand.
ATGCCCTTCGGCGGAAAGACCCAGCGTACCCCCACCCAGGCCATGGCTGCCCTCCTCCCGGTGGGACCGGGCCATACCACCGACACCTGCTCGGTGATGGCCTGGGGCTTTGATCCCGACCTCATGGAGCGCAATCCCTACACCGGCGCCTTTATCTCGGTGCTGACCTCCATGGCCAAGCTGGTAGCGGCGGGCTGTGACCCCACAGCCGCCTACGCCTCCTTCCAGGAGTACTTTGAGAAGCTGCGGGACGAGCCGGAGCGCTGGGGCAAGCCCTTTGCCGCTCTCCTGGGCGCCCTCTCCGCCCAGCTGGGCCTGGGTGTGGCTGCCATCGGCGGCAAGGACTCCATGTCCGGCTCCTTCCTGGATCTGGATGTGCCCCCCACCCTCATCTCCTTTGCCATCGCGCCCGCCAAGGCCGAGAAGGTGCTCTCCCCTGAGTTCAAGGAGGCGGGCCACCCGGTCTATCTCTTCCAGGCCGACAATGCTCTGGACTGCGATGAGATCAACGCCTGCTTTGCCCGTGTCCACGCCCTGAGCGAGGCTGGTAAGATCCGGGCCGCCTGGGCGGTGGAGGAGAATGTGGCCGAGGGCATCATGAAGATGTCCTTCGGCAACGAGATCGGCTTTGCTGCCCGGGAGGACGCGCAGAACCTGTGGTTCGGCGCCCGGCCCGGCGCCATCCTGGCCGAGTGCGACGGCGAGGTGGAGGGCGGCCTCCTGCTGGGCTACACCACCCAGGAGCCGGTCATCCGTCTGGGCGGGGAGGAAGTCCCGGTTGCCGAGCTCCTCTCCATCAGCGAGGGTGTGCTGGAGGAGGTCTATCCCACCCGCACTGCCGACACCGGCGCGGTGGAGCCCATCTCCTGCACCGAGCGCGCCCCCATCGTGGCCAAGCACAAGGTGGCCATGCCCAAGGCGGTCATCCCTGTGTTCCCCGGCACCAACTGTGAATATGACACCGCTGCGGCCTGCCTGCGGGCCGGGATCGAGCCGGAAATTCTGGTGGTGCGCAACCTGACCGGCAGCGCTCTGGCCCAGTCGGCTGATGCGCTGGAAAAGGCCATTCAGGGCGCCCAGATGATGGTGCTGCCCGGCGGATTCTCCGGCGGCGACGAGCCCGACGGTTCGGCCAAGTTCATCTGCTCCTTCCTGCGCAATCCCCGCATCACCGACGCCATCCACGATCTGCTCAAGAACCGGGACGGCCTGATGCTGGGCATCTGCAACGGCTTCCAGGCGCTGGTGAAGCTGGGACTGGTGCCCTATGGCGAGATCCGTCCCATGGATGAGAGCTGCGCCACCCTGACCTTCAACAACATCGGCCGCCATCAGAGCCGCTATGTGACCACCCGCATCGCCTCGGTCCGCTCCCCTTGGATGCTCCAGAGCCAGGTGGGCGATCTGCACGCCATCCCCATCTCCCACGGCGAGGGCCGCTTCGTGGCGCCCGAGGCCCTGCTGGATCAACTGGTCGCCAACGGCCAGGTGGCCACCCAGTATGTGAACGCCGCAGGCGTCCCCTCTCTGGACATCGACGTGAACCCCAACGGCGCCCTGCGGGCTATCGAGGGCATCTTCTCCCCCGACGGACGGGTCTTCGGTAAGATGGGCCACTCGGAGCGCCGGGGTGCGTTCGTGGGCAAGAATATCCCGGGCGAGCGCCATCAGCCCCTCTTTGAGAGCGGCGCGGCTTACTTCAAGTAAGCGCGGAAGGCTGTGTTTACATATTGTTCACAGGCCTTTCAAAAACTGTCCAACAATTGGAGAGAAAAGGGTGGTATCCTATCTATGCAGTCGGGGAAACCCCCAAAACGATTACTGCTCCGGGCTGCGGGAGCAGACAAGCAATTCCACGGAGAGCTCCGTGTTTGCGTATATAGATAACATTGTGTACCTCCTCTCTCTCTCTTTTCAAGCAAAGAACCCCGTCCAAATGGACGGGGTTTTTTGTGTGGACAGGGAGGAGGGCAGTTTACAGAACATTTAAAATTCTGCCAAAGATCGTTCAACATTCTCCGCGGGAGGAGTGGTATCCTATAGGTGCAGTCAGGGAATACCCAACCACCACTGCTCCAGACTGCGGGAGCAGACAAACAATTCCACGGAGCCTTCCGTGTTTTGGATACAGATTCTTTTCATTTTCTCTCTCTTTTTCTCATGGAATGGGGAGGACGGCCGACCGGCCGTCCTCCCCATTCCATTTCTATCAAAAAAAATAAAAAAGGTATTGACAAAAAAAGATGTATGGTCTATAATAAACTACGCTGTTCGGACGATTAGCTCAGCTGGTAGAGCATCCGCTTGACGTGCGGGAGGTCACAGGTTCAAGTCCTGTATCGTCCACCAACATCCCCTGGAACGATTTGTTCCAGGGGTTTTTTGTTATCATCACACCGGAGAAGCGGGGAGGAAAGGGATATGAACGAGACATCCACAGGACGCGCCGTCCTCATTACCGGGGGGAGCCGCGGGATCGGGGCGGCCTGCGCCCGGCGGTTTGCTGCCGCGGGGGACCGGGTGGCGATCAATTACCACCACGCCCAGGCGGCCGCCGAGGCGCTGGTGGAGGAGATCCGGGCTGCGGGGGGGACGGCCATCGCGGTACAGGCCGACGTGGGCGATTCTGAGCAGGTGGCACGCATGGTTGACAATGTGTTGGATAAATTTTGTCAACTTGACATTCTGGTATGCAATGCCGGGATCGCCCGCCAGCAGCTGTTCACGGACATCAGCGATGGAGACTGGCGGACACTCTTCCGCACCAACGTGGACGGGACCTTCTACTGCTGCCGGGCGGTACTGCCCCATTTTATCCACCGGAAGGCGGGAAAAATCGTGACCATGTCCTCCATGTGGGGGCTTACGGGAGGTTCCTGTGAAGTGGCCTATTCGGCTACAAAAGCGGCTGTTATTGGCCTTACCAAGGCACTTTCCAAGGAAGTTGGACCCTCTGGAATCACTGTAAACTGCGTGGCTCCCGGGGTCATCGACACCGAGATGAACGCCAATCTCACACCGGAGGATCTGGAGGCTCTGCGGCAGGAGACCCCCCTGGAGAGTATCGGCCGGCCGGAGGATGTGGCCGAGAGTGTCTTTTTCCTCACATCGGAGGGAGCCCGCTTTATCACCGGCCAGATTCTCAGCCCCAACGGCGGTATTTTGATTTAAGGTTGTGCGATATGTCCATAGCGTGGAGACATTATAGGTTGGTGTATTGAGCAAAATGACAAGTTGACAATTTAGTGTGCTGAGCGTATAATGTCAACAACCTATAAGGAGGGTACATGATTATGAAACAGATGCGTGTTTTGTCTCTTGCTGCGACCGCTGCTCTGACGGTCTCGCTCCTGGCCGGCTGCGGCGGCTCTGAAACGGCGAATACTCCGGCTCCCGGCAGCTCGGATGCTCCTTCCGGCAGCTCCTCCGCTGCTACCATCAAGATCGGCGGCATCGGCCCTCTGACCGGCTCGGCTGCCGTGTACGGCGTGGCTACCCAGCAGGGTGCCCAGCTGGCGGTGGATGAGATCAATGCCAAGGGCGGCCTCCAGTTTGAGCTCAACTTCCAGGACGATGAGAACGACGCTGAGAAGGCCACCAACGCCTATAACGTGCTCCAGGACTGGGGCATGCAGGTCCTCTACGGATGCACCACCACCAACCCCTGTGTGGCTGTGGCCAGCTCCACCTATGCTGACCGCTACTTCCAGCTGACTCCTTCCGCCTCCTCCACCGACGTGACCAGCGGCAAGGATAACGCGTTCCAGATCTGCTTCACCGACCCCAACCAGGGCTCCACCGCTGCCGACTATATCGCTGAGCATCCGGAGCTGGGCAGCAAGATCGCCATCATCTACAACAACGGCGACGCCTACTCCACCGGTATTGCCACCGCTTTCCGTGCCGAGGCCGAGGCTAAGGGCCTGGAAGTGGTTTCTGAGACCACCTTCCCCTCGGATGACAACACCGACTTCTCCGTGCAGCTGGGCGATGCCCAGAGCAACGGGGCCGACCTGGTGTTCATGCCCATCTACTACACGCCCGCCTCTCTGATCCTGAACCAGGCCAAGAACATGGGCTATGCTCCCACCTTCTTCGGCTGCGACGGTATGGACGGTATCCTGGCCGTGGAGGGCTTTGACACCTCTCTGGCCGACGGCCTGGTCCTCATGACCGCCTTCAACCCCTGGGGCACCGACGATCTGAGCGCTAACTTCACCAAGTCCTACGAGGAGAAGTACGGTTCCACCCCCAACCAGTTTGCTGCCGACGGCTATGACTGCATCTACGCCATCGCCGCCGCCTGTGAGAAGGCCGGCGTCACTGCCGATATGAGCCACGAGGACGTGTGTGAGGCGCTCATCAGCACCTTTACCGCCTCTGACTTCAGCGTGGACGGCCTGACCGGCGCCGGCATGACCTGGGGTACCAACGGCGAAGTCTCCAAGGCTCCCGTTGTGGTCAAGGTCGAGGATGCCAAGTACGTCACCATGGAGTAATCCAGACCAGATCAGCAGCTTCCAAACGGAAGAATAAGTAAGGGAGGGCTGCCGGAGCGCCCGGCAGCCCTCCTCCCTTATCGGGGGGAAAGCGCCGTGGACACTGTCCCGGCGCCGCGGCATTTTCCCCTGGATAAGGAGACCTAAGATATTGAGGTGTGTGGTATGTTACTGGGGTTCCTCAACAACCTGATCAACGGCATCAGCCTGGGCAGTATCTACGCCATTATTGCCCTGGGCTACACCATGGTCTACGGCATCGCCAAGATGCTCAACTTCGCCCATGGTGACGTCATCATGGTGGGCGCGTATGTCTGCTTCTTTGCCACCGGCTCCTTTGGATTGCCGCCGGTGGTGGGGGTCCTGCTGGCAATGGTGGTATGTACGGTCCTGGGCGTGGTCATTGAGCGCCTGGCCTATAAACCGCTGCGCCAGGCTCCCTCTCTGGCGGTGCTCATCACCGCCATCGGCGTGAGCTACTTTTTACAGAATATGGCCCTCCAGCTCTGGGGCTCCGATCCGAAATCCTTCCGCTCCGTGGTGCCCACGGGCAGTGTCTCTCTCCTGGGTGGTCAGATCTCGGTGTCCTATGTGACGCTGGTCACCGTGCTGGCCTGCGTGATCATCATGATCGCCCTCACCGCCTTCACCGGCAACACCAAGCTGGGCAAGGCCATGCGGGCCTGCTCGGAGGATAAGGGGGCGGCCCAGCTCATGGGGATCGATGTGAACTATACCATCTCCATGACCTTTGCCATTGGCTCCGCCCTGGCGGCCATTGCAGGCGTACTGCTCTGCTCCACCTATCCCACCCTGATGCCCACCACCGGCTCCATGCCCGGCATCAAGGCCTTTACCGCCGCCGTGTTCGGCGGGATCGGCTCCATCCCGGGCGCCCTGCTGGGCGGCATCCTGCTGGGGGTCATTGAGATCTTCGGTAAGGCCTATATCTCCACTCAGCTCTCCGACGCGGTGGTCTTTGCCGTGCTTATCGTGGTGCTTCTGGTCAAGCCCACCGGTCTGCTGGGCAAGAAGATCAGCGAGAAAGTTTGAGGTGGACGCCATGAAACAACTCTCTGCGCGCAAGAACAAAAGACTGCTGGACAATCTGATCACCTATGGTATCGTGGTGATCGCCTTCCTGGTGGTCCAGCTTATTCAGGCCGGCGGCGGCCTTTCCAGCTCCCTCAAGGGACAGCTGGTCCCCATCTGCTGCTATGTGGTCATGGCGGTTTCCCTGAACCTGGTGGTGGGCGTCTCGGGCGAACTGAGCCTGGGCCACGCCGGCTTTATGAGCGTGGGTGCCTTCTCCGGCGTAGTGGCCTCGGTGGCCCTTCAGGACCTCATCCCCCTGGGCCCCGCCCGCCTCTTTGTGTGCATGCTCATCGGCGCGGTGTTTGCGGGGATCGCCGGAATCATCGTGGGCGTGCCGGTGCTCCGTCTGCGGGGCGACTATCTGGCCATTGTGACCCTGGCCTTCGGCGAGATCATCAAAAATATCATCAACTGCCTCTACATCGGCGTGGACGGGAATGGCCTGCATTTCTCGGTCACCAGTGAGATGGCCCTCAACCTGGCCGAGGGAGGTACGGCGGTCATCAAGGGGCCCATGGGAGCCACCGGATACGCCAAGCTTGCCACCTTCACCGCCGGTTTCCTGCTGGTCATCGTCTCCCTGGTGGTGGTGCTCAACCTGATCCACAGCCGGGCGGGCCGGGCCATTATGGCCCTGCGGGACAACCGCATCGCCGCCGAGAGCGTGGGCATCGGTGCCACCAAGTATAAGCTCATGGCCTTTGTCACCTCCGCGGTGCTGGCGGGTGCGGCCGGCGCTCTGTACGCCATGAATTACGGCTCCATCGCCGCCAAGAAATTTGACTTCAATACCTCCATCCTGGTGCTGGTCTTTGTGGTCCTGGGCGGTATGGGCAACATCCGCGGCTCCATCATTGCCGCCGCAGTGCTCACCGTGCTGCCCGAGATGCTTCGTGCGGTGGGCGAGTACCGGATGCTCATCTACGCGGTGGTCCTCATCCTGGTGATGATCGCCACCAACAACGCCACGATCCGCCAGTTCTTTGCCGAGAAGCTGCATGGAGCGCAGGAGGATGGTAAGATGAGCAGAAAGGGGGCGGCGAAATGAGCCGACTGGAAAAGCGACAGGTCACCAAGATGGTGCCTGTGCCCAGCCACTCCATCGTGCCGGAGCGGGACGTCGATAAGGCCCCCATCCTGGAGTGCAGCCATCTGGGCATCGATTTCGGCGGACTGACCGCCGTCAATGACTTCAATCTCACGGTGGGCCGGACCGAGATCGCCGGACTCATCGGCCCCAACGGTGCGGGCAAGACCACCGTCTTTAACCTGCTGACCAAGGTGTACCAGCCCACCCGTGGCACCATCCTCATCGATGGCAAGGACACCCACGGCATGAACACCGTCCAGGTCAACCGTGCGGGCATCGCCCGTACCTTCCAGAACATCCGCCTCTTCGACAAGCTGAGCGTGGAGGACAATGTAAAGATCGGCCTGCACAACCAAATCCGCTATCCCATGTGGAGCGGTGTGTTCCGTATGCCGGGCTACTGGAAGAAGGAGAAGCTGGCCCATGAGAGCGCTATGGAGCTGCTCCACCTCTTTGATATGGAGGGTCTGTCCAACCACCAGGCGGGCTCCCTGCCCTACGGCGCCCAGCGCCGGCTGGAGATCGTCCGGGCCCTGGCCACCAATCCCAGCCTGCTGCTCCTGGACGAGCCGGCGGCGGGCATGAACCCCTCTGAGACGGCCGACCTGATGGAGAATATCCTCAAGATTCGGGATACCTTCCAGATCGCCATCATGCTCATCGAGCACGATATGAACCTGGTCATGGGCATCTGCGAGGGTATCTGTGTGCTCAACTTCGGGCAGGTCATCGCCAAGGGTACCCCCGAGGAGATCCAGAACAATCCCAGGGTCATTGAGGCCTATCTGGGCAGCCAGAAGAAGGAGGGATGACGCCATGCTGAAGGTAGAGAACATCAATGTCTATTATGGCGCCATCCACGCCATCAAGAATGTGTCCTTTGAGGTCAACGACGGCGAGATCGTCACCCTCATCGGAGCCAACGGCGCAGGCAAGTCCACCACCCTTCAGACGGTGTCCGGCCTGCTCCACTCCCACACCGGCTCCATTGAGTTCATGGGGAAGAGCCTGGCGGGCATTCCGCCCCACAAGGTGGTCTCTCTGGGTCTGGCCCATGTGCCGGAGGGACGCCGGGTATTCCTCCAGATGAGCGTGGAGGAGAATCTGGAGATGGGTGCTTATACCCGTCCCAACAGCGAGATTGCCGACGGGATCGCCGACATCTACCAGCGCTTCCCCCGGCTGAAGGAGCGGCGCAAGCAGGTGGCAGGGACCCTCTCCGGCGGCGAGCAGCAGATGCTGGCCATGGGCCGGGCCATGATGTCCAAGCCCAAGCTCCTCATGCTGGATGAGCCCTCCATGGGCCTGGCCCCCATCCTGGTGGAGCAGATCTTTGACATCATCCAGGAGCTCAACCGGGCGGGCACCACCATCCTGCTGGTGGAGCAGAATGCGCAGATGGCCCTCTCCATCGCCCACCGCGGCTATGTGCTGGAGACCGGAAAGGTAGTCGCCACCGGTACCGGCGAGCAGCTGCTGGAGGATGAGGCGGTTAAGAAGGCATACCTGGGCGGCTAAAGACAGCGTACCCTTCTCTTTAATAAAAAAATGTGCGGCGAATTGTCAAAATACAATTCGCCGCACGTTTTTTAGTGGCAGAAAACGTATATGTTAAAAACAATTTATACTATACCCTCACAGAGCTACTTACCCGTTTTCCACTAGAACCTGTGATAAACCAGACCACTCCACCTACGAGCGAACTCAACAAACCAACGAGGCGCATGGTTGGCGCGTGGGCCCATGCCAAAAGCAAAAACTTTTCTACAGGCCCTAACTCACGGAGAGCGCTATCAACAATAGCCCCAAAAACTTCATTTACCAAATCACCATATGCCCCAGCGCCCATAGACTCCAGAATAAATGAAGGGAGTTCACCTTTTGAAAGCATCGCCCGGAGTGCATCCTTTGCCATAGATGAGGACAACTCTGTAAATTCGCCCATATCAGTCATGCTTGACGCAATTGCATAATCTCCAATTGCTATTATTGCAACAGCGCTTATAAATAACAGGGCTCCAATGATAAAAAGAACTGCTCCCAACATATGTACTCGTGACCGATTCATAGATACGTCCTCCTCTGCTTTTCAAGTGATTTTGTGCCTTGTGACCTACATTTTAAGGGAATATCCCTTAAAAGTAAATAAGGGATATTCCCTTAAATCATACTATCCATCGAGGTGATGGATATGTACTCGCGCATTCGCTCGCTCCGGGAGGACGCAGATTTGAAGCAAAAGGAAATGGCGGCCCTGCTCCACCTGCACCAGACAACCTATTCGGACTATGAGCTGGGGAAACTCAATGTCCCGGCACCGGTGCTGGTCCAGCTGGCCAAATTTTATGGCACCAGTGTGGACTATATCCTAGGGCTAACCAACCAAAAAGAACCCTATCCACCGGCATAAACGGGTGGAGATTTCCACTTTCCCGGCGGAAGAGATTGTGCTATGCTAAAAAACAGAGAGAAGCCAGTCTGGAAGGACGGATGTTCCATGCCCAATTATTTTGCACACCTGCTTTTTGGAGCGAAAATGCTCAAACAGCTGCCGGAAGAGGCTGCCGCGCCCATTCGGGCACAGCGGGAGGCCTTTAATCTGGGGTGCCTGGGACCCGACCCGCTGTTTTTTTACCGACCTGTGCTGCCCAACGCAGCCCGCCGGGAGGGCCTGGAGATGCACCATGAGAGCGCGGCCCCGGTGTTTGCCCGCCTGGCCCGGGCACTGGGGAGCGGCATACCCGAGGCGGAGGGATATGCCGCCGGATTCCTGTGTCATTTTGCGCTGGATGCCGCCTGTCACCCCTATGTGAATGCCCGGGCGGCGGAGGGGACGGTGGCTCACCTGGCAGTGGAGGCCGAGCTGGACCGCAGTCTGATGGAGAACCGGGGACTGCCTGCCCGGGGACAGGTCTATCTCCCCCCCATTCGGGAGGAGGCGGTATTTGCCGCGGCGGAGCGGGCCTATCTGTGGGCGGGAGCCGCCGAGGTGCGCCGAGGCTATGCCGCCATGCGGCGGGACAGCCTTATCTTTGCCCGGGGACATGGGACCCGTCTGGGAGTGACGGCCAACCGGATGGTGGCGCTCCTCCCGGGCCTGCCGGAGTCTGGAGGGGGTGATTCTCCCGTCCTCCTATCTGCCGGAGAGGGAGACCTTCTGCCGTGCACTGATCGACATTTTGCAGGGCGAGAGTGAAACCGCCGCGGAGAAATGGCTGGAATTCCGGCGGTATGTCCGGAATGGGGGGCGGCTCTCCCCCTGGTTCCACCGGGATTTTAACGGTAATTTCAAAGGGGAGGAGCAATCCCCGTCCTAACACGCGGACAACGCCGCAGCACCCTTAAAAGTGCTGCGGCGTTGTTTTTTCGATTCAGGTGGGAAGGGAAAGGGGAGGGGGTGAGACCGGCCGGCCGGCGGGAACGGGCTCATCCTCCTGGAATTCCGTCATGGTATTCCAGTAACGCTTTGGCATATGGCTCATACGGCAGCGGGGATTTTCCCGTCCCTCAATGGAGATCGTCGTATAGAACCGCCGCCAGAGGGCCCGGTAGCCCCGCTCTTCCTCTTTGGCCTCCCCCAGGGTGAACTGCTCCAGGGGCAGGATGGCCCAGCTGCCCTTCTGGTGAAAGAGGGCCTCCCGGTGGGTACGGTCGTAGATGAGGAAATCCTCGTCCGGATACCGGGCGCAGAAGTGGGGGCGCAGAAGGGGGAGCACCCGGTTTTTGGGCTCGATCTCCCCAGCCAGGACGCCGTCCAGATCGGAGAAGCGGAGGAAGCCCTTAAACAGGTGCACCTCGTTGCGCAGATAGCGCACCACCTTTTCCAGCGCGGCCACCCGGGGATCGCTCAAATCGTACCCGGCGGCCCGTCCCCGGGCATAGCCGTACCAGATGTAGTTCCACAGCAGCAGTTCCCGTTCCTCCGCGCAGGTGAGAAAGCCCAGGGTGACCAGCTCCCGGGCGGAGGGAGAGATCTTGCGGGCCAGGGAGAGATAGACCTGTCGGGCTTTGGACGGGTCGCTCTTCACCGGCCGTTCGGGGTAGAGGGAGATCCGGGGGTCCTCCGGCGTGGAGAAGGCGGCGGGGGCTTCCTTGTGGCGGTAGCTCTCATAGACACAGGTCAGGAAGCCGGAAAAGCTGCCGTCATAGGTATAGGATACCTGAGTCCAGGACATGACATACACCTCCAGAGATCACGTGACAGGGTCGAAGAGGGAGAGCTGCTCCGGCATGGTCTGGAACAGCATCGGGCGCTCCTGGGCGGCCAGATGGCCCAAAATCCGGTCGGGCCGCACCCGCAGTCCATCCAGCATCTTTCCCCCGCAGGTGAGGAAATACTGGGCCCGCTTCAGCACCACGCCCAGCCGCTTCAGGCCCTCGAAGGAGAGAGGGCCTGCCCGCCGGGCAGTCAGGATCCGCCGGGCGCTCTTCACGCCCACTCCGGGCACTCGGAGGAGGGCCTCATAGTCGGCAGTGCGGACCTCCACCGGAAAAAAGTCCATGTGCCGCAGGGCCCAGGTACACTTGGGGTCCACTCTGGGGTCCAGATTAGGATGAGACTCGTCCAGCAGCTCCTCCGCCCGGAAGTGATAGAAGCGCAGCAGCCAGTCGGCCTGGTAGAGCCGGTGTTCCCGCAGCAGGGGCGGGCGAAAGCTCTGGGGAGCGGGGAGAAGGCGGCTGTTGGACACAGGCATATAGGCCGAGTAAAAGACCCGCTTGAGCTGATAGCGGTCGTACAGACCCTGGGTGAGGGAGAGAATGTGCCGGTCGCTCTCCGGGGTGGCGCCGATGATCATCTGGGTGGACTGGCCGGCCGGGGCAAACCGGGGCGCTCCCCGGTACTGCGTCAGCTCCTGACGGGAGTGGGCAATGGAGTCTCGAATCTGGGCCATGGGGGAGAGGATGGCCGTCTTGGCCTTGTCCGGGGCCAAAAGGGCCAGACTCTGCTCAGAGGGAAGCTCGATGTTCACACTCAGCCGGTCGGAGAGCAGGCCCAGCCGGTGGGTGAGCAGAGGGTCGGCCCCCGGAATGGCCTTGGCATGGATATAGCCGCCAAAGCCGTACTCCCGCCGCAGCAGGGTAAGGGTCTCGATCATGCGCTCGGTGGTATAGTCCGCATCCCGGAGCACGGCCGAGGAGAGAAAGAGCCCCTCAATGTAGTTGCGCCGGTAAAAGCCTATGGTGAGCTCGCACAGCTCCCGGGGCGTAAAGGAGGCCCGGGGCACGTCGTTGGAGCGGCGGTTCACGCAGTATTGACAGTCGTAGGCGCAGACATTGGTCAGGAGCACCTTGAGCAGGGAGATGCACCGTCCGTCCGCCGAAAAGGAGTGACAGCAGCCCGACGCCATGGTACTGCCCAGCTTCCCGGGGCGGCCGCCCCGGCTCAGCCCGCTGGAGGTGCAGGCGGCGTCGTATTTGGCCGCATCGGCCAGGATGGTCAGTTTGTCCATAAGCTCCACAGGAATCCCTCCAAAATAGAACTGATGTACGAACATATTAGCATCGAACAGATGTTTTGTCAATGGAAAAACATGGTGTGTATGGGGGTATGAGGGGCGGAGGGAAGGGGGATACTGGAGGCAGCCTAAACAAGGAGTGGTTACCATGGAATGGACAGACAGTGAGACCAGGCATCATCTGATGCAGGCCTTTTTTATGGAGAGTCAGGCCCACAGCCGCTATGCCTTTGCCGCTCTCCAGGCCGAGCAGGGAGGCCTGGAGGTGGTACGGCGGTGCTTTGCCGCCGCAGCCGCCCAGGAGGAGGTCCATGCCAGGGCCTTTTACCGCCTCCTGGCCCCCTGTGCCGGGCAGATCCTGCCGCTGGAGGGCTGCTGTGCTGTAAGTGGAGGAGGGGGGATTTTAGCTATGCTCCGGGAGGCGGGGCAGAGTGAGCGGGAGGAATTTCAGCGCCCCTATACCCGGTGGGCCGAGGCGGCCCGGGGGGAGGGCTGTCCGGAGGCGGGGGCCCTGTTTGCCGCCGTGGCGGGGGCGGAGGCCCTCCACGGGGAGACCTTTGACCGTCTGGCCCAGGCGCTGGAGGACGGATGCCTCTTTGTGGCAGAGGAACCGGTAGAGTGGGTCTGTCTGGAGTGCGGCCATGTCCTGTGGAGCCGGGGGGCCCCGGCCCGATGTCCCGTGTGTTCCCGGCCCCAGGGATATTTCTGCCGCCGGGAGCACGGACCGTCCGCTGTGGATGGACAACATATCCAAAAAACCGATGCAGAACGGGAGTGTTATGCGTTAAAGTGACAAAGGAACGGGACACTTTCCCAAAAACATACCAATAAATACCGAATTATGGAGAAATGGTGGCAAAAAAGAGAGAAAGAGGGGCTTGACAGAGACAATTTCGGGGTGTAAAATACAGCCCAAGAACCAATTGTCGCGGGGTAACCCCGCTGCAAGGATAGAGGCGCGAAACAGCAAGAGTATCCGGTATCCACGGGCAGAGCACCCCGCCGGAGAAAGGGCGTTTCGCCGAAGGGCCGGACCTTTGCCTGGGGGCCGGTAACCTGGGCCGTTGGGAGAAGATCTCACGGACTGCCACATCATCTGTGTGGAGCGCTATCGTTGAGACAAGAGGGCATCATAAGTTTCGCCGTCTGATGCATTTTGTCGCCATGAACGCTTCCACCAGGAAGGTTCGTGGCGTTTTTTCTTATCCGGAAAAGACGCAAAACAAACTGACTGGAGGAACCAAACATGAGAAAGACTGTCACTGCCCTGTCCCTGAGCGCCGCGCTGGCGCTGACCCTGACCGCCTGCGGCGGCACCCCCACCCAGTCCTCTGCGCCCCAGGGCTCCGCGCCCCAGGCCTCTGCTCCGGTGAGCGCTGCTGCCGGTTCCGGTGTGGAGGACGGTGTCCTCACCGTGGGTATGGAGTGCGCCTACGCTCCCTATAACTGGACCCAGATGGACGACTCCAACGGCGCCGTGCCCATCAAGAACGTCCCCGGCAGCTATGCCAACGGCTATGACGTGATGATTGCCCAGAAGATCTGCGAGGAGAACGGCTGGGAGCTGGAAGTGGTCTCCACTGCCTGGGACTCCCTGACCCCCTCCCTCCAGAGCGGCACCATCGACGTGGCCATCGCCGGTCAGTCCATGACCGCCGACCGGATGGCCCAGGTGGATATGGCCGGTCCCTACTACTATGCGCAGATCGTGTGCCTGACTACCAAGGACAGCACCTACGCCTCCGCCCAGGGCATTGCTGATCTGGCCGGCGGCAAGGGCACTGCTCAGACCGGCACTATCTGGTATGACACCTGTCTGCCCCAGATCCCCGATGCCCAGATCCAGCCCGCCGCGGAGACTGCCCCCGCCATGGTGATGCAGCTCCAGACCGGCACCGTGGACTTTGTGGTCACCGACCTGCCCACCGCCAACGGCGCTGTGGCCAAGGACGAGAACCTGGTGGTCCTTAACTTCGCCGGCACTGAGGGCGACTTCCAGTTCGCCAGCGAGGAGGAGCGGGCCGAGAACGTGAACATCGGCATGTCCGTGGCCAAGGGCAACACCGAGCTGCTGGACGCGATGAACAGCGTGCTCTCCACCATGACCGAGGATGACTTCAACACCATCATGGACCAGGCCATCGCCGTGCAGCCTGAGGTTTAATATATGGAACGTTTTATGCAGCTGGGCCAGGATGTGGCCCTTTTGCTGGGGGCCTATTGGAAACAGTACCTGAGCGGCCTGGGCAACACCCTCGCCCTGGCCATCATCGCCACGGTGATCGGCTGTGTCATCGGTCTGGCCTGCGGCATTCTCAATACAATCCCGTGCAGTCCCCATGATCCCATGCCCAAGCGGGTGCTGCTGCGGCTGGTGCGCATCCTGGTACGGATATATGTAGAGGTATTCCGGGGTACGCCCATGGTGCTCCAGTCGGTGTTCATCTACTATGGTCTGCCCTATTTCTCCAATAACACCATGCGGTTTGACAACATCTGGACCGCGGCCATCCTGATCGTGTCCATCAACACGGGCGCCTATATGGCCGAGTCGGTGCGGGGCGGTATCCTCTCCATTGACCCGGGCCAGACCGAGGGGGCCAAGGCCATCGGCATGACCCATGTGCAGACCATGCTCCACGTGATCCTGCCCCAGGCCTTCCGCAACATCCTGCCCCAGATCGGCAACAACTTCATCATCAACATCAAGGACACCTCCGTGATGTTCATCATCGGATTTACCGAGCTCTTTGCCGCCCACCGGTATATTACTGGCGTGAATCTGATGTACTTCCCCTCCGCTGCCATTGAGATGATCGCCTATCTCACCATGACCCTGATTGCCTCCGCCCTGCTGCGGCTGTTGGAGAAGGTCCTGGACGGCTCGGACAACTATGAGCTGGTGCAGACCGACTCCCTCACCATGACGGCGGGCACCTACAATCATCCCGCCAAGGGCAGCCCCTTTGACGAGCGGAGCAAGGAGCAGCGGGAGCGCGTTGAGCAGGAGCTCAAGTTTGGACGGAACAGGGGGGATCGCTGATATGAGTATGGAAGCCATTCTGGAGGTCAAGCACCTCTCCAAGGCCTTTGGAAAGCATCAGGTGCTCCGGGACATCGACTTTACGGTCCGCCCCGGTGACGTGACCAGCATCATCGGCGCCTCCGGCTCGGGTAAGTCCACCCTGCTGCGGTGCATCAATCTGCTGGAGACCCCCAGCGCCGGAGAGATCCTCTTCCACGGAAAGGATATTACCGGACGGGGTGTGAACGCCCCCGCCTACCGGACCAAGGTGGGCATGGTGTTCCAGTCCTTTAACCTTTTCAACAATATGACCGTGCTGGAGAACTGCATGGTGGGCCAGACCAAGGTGCTCAAGAAGAGCCGGGAAGAGGCCAAGGCCAACGCCATGAAGTACCTCAAGAAGGTGGGCATGGATCCCTATGTCCATGCCAAGCCCCGCCAGATTTCCGGCGGCCAGAAGCAGCGTGTGGCCATTGCCCGTGCCCTGGCGATGGAGCCCGAGGTCCTGCTCTTTGACGAGCCCACCTCCGCCCTGGACCCGGAGATGGTGGGCGAGGTGCTCTCGGTCATGCGGGACCTGGCGGATGAGGGTATGACCATGCTGGTGGTCACCCACGAGATGGCCTTTGCCCGGGACGTGAGCAACCATGTGGTGTTCATGGCCGACGGCGTCATCTGCGAGGAGGGAGAGCCTCAGGAGCTCTTTGCCCATCCCAAGCAGGATCGCACCCGGGAATTCCTCTCCCGCTTTATGGCAAAATAAAGAGAAGAACGAGAAGAGACCGTTACAGATTTCTGTAACGGTCTCTCTTTTTTTATGGGATTTTTCGGATCTAAGTACGCTTTACGGAGCCATATATTCGACAAAGTGCATAAGCATCATGGCCACCTGCGCACGCGTGGCCTTGCCCTGAGGGGCCAGTGTGCTGGAGTCCGTACCGGAGATCAGGCCGGCATCGACCGCCCAGGACATGGCGTCGGATGCCCAGACGCTGACATCCCCGCAATCACGGAAGCCGGAGAGGGCATCCTGGGGGGCAGGGCTGCCTGCATACCGCCAGAGCATTGCGGCCAGCTGCTCCCGGGTGAGGACT
Organism: Pseudoflavonifractor sp. MCC625; assembly: GCF_018784545.1. Classification (NCBI taxonomy): domain Bacteria; kingdom Bacillati; phylum Bacillota; class Clostridia; order Eubacteriales; family Oscillospiraceae; genus Pseudoflavonifractor; species Pseudoflavonifractor sp. MCC625. The sequence goes on from NZ_WQOJ01000004.1 coordinate 68,043, forward strand.
GCATCCAGATGGGAGCCATCGGAGATACCATTTGCAGTGGCCCACTGGGCGCCGGCTTCATACCAGGTCGCTCCGGCGGAGGTATCGATACCCTCCAGACGGGCCAGAACGGTGACGATCATGGCCCGATCCATGGGGGCGTCAGGGGAGAAGGTCTCCTTACCGGTGCCGGAGAAGAGCTCCCGGCTGGAGGCAAAGGCGACTGCGTCAGCCCCCCAATAAGAGGTGTCTACGTCAAGGAAATGCTTGCTGTTCTCTACGATTTTGACGGTATCACCATTGGTGAGGGCCACAGCCACGCCGGCCTCAGTGGTCAGGCTGCGCTTGATGATTTCCTCCGTGCCGTCGGATTTTACCAGCACAGCAACGGTACCGGCCGTGACATTGGATACCGGGATTTCCACCGGGACAGCGCCATTGCCGGGCAGCTTTACGGTAACGGCAGGGGCCTGCTCCCGGTCGGAGGTCGCGGACAGGGCGGGCATGGGGAGCGGCACAGCTTCATTCTGGGCCTCCACGGCCTTGGCAGAGAGTGTCACTTCGCTCTTTACCATACCATCCGCATGGACGGATGTAGCGGAGGAGGAACCGTCCGCATGTTTTACGGTGGTGGAGCTGGAGCCGTCCGGCTGAACAATGACCTGAGTCTTGGTTCCGGCAGTGTCGGTGGTTGTGGTGGTGACCTTGCCATCCTTGGTGGTCTCGACCACTTCCTTAGAGCCGTCCGGCTTCTTGGTGGTTTCCGTGACAGTACCGTCGGGGCTGGTCACAGTGGTTGTGGTGGAACCGTCCGGGTTTGTTGTGATCTGAGTTTTGTCGCCGGAGCTACTGGAGGACCCGCCGCCGGAGGGGGGCGTGACCAGCTCACCCCGGACCTCCGGATAGAGGAACTGGTCGGCAGAGATCAAGAAGTGATCGATCTGCGCAAGATCTTCCTGTTTTACGGTAAAGCAGTAGGAGCCATCCTCCTGCTTCTTGCCGGAAGCAAGTATATTTTCAAACTCATCCCGAAGGTCCACAAAGGAGATGGTCTCTCCGGGAATGGAGAGGTGCACCGGACGGGAAGTGATGCTTCCGTTTTCTGCGGTACCGGAGTCAAACTGAATGATATCATCCACCTGGAAGGCCGAAGCATCGCCGGCAAACAGGTGGAAGGAAAGGGTGTCCCGCTGAATGGTCTCGGGCGCGTCACTGCCAGTGCGAAGATACTCGACCACGGGGGTAATATACTGTGCGCCGGAGAAAGGCGCTTCCTGGGTCAAAGCCACCTGGAAGGAGATGGTGTTGCCATCAACGGTGATGTTCTGTGCCTCTAGACCCTCGACGGGAGCATCATAGGCCTTTCCGGCGACAAAGAACTGGATGGAGGAGACTTCGGAAAGTTCCACCGGGTCACCGGAAGTGGCGTTCAGGCGGATGGTCAGGGGCGCGGAGGCCTCTGCACCGGCAGCGGTATCAATGATGGAGAAGGAGGAATTGCCCTCCCAGGACAGTTCAGCCTGGTAGAGTGGATCCTGCCGCAGCTCCACCGGCAGATAGAGGGTGTAGACAAAGGGGAGTGTTTCGGTAAAAGTCTCAAAGTCCATGGCAGTCACCGCATAGGTGAGACAAAGATCTCCCTGCTCCCGCAGAGCGCTGCCATAGGTGCGGTTTTCAAAGGTAAAGGTTGCCTGGTCGGGAATCGGATACCCGTCGTCATCGGTCTGAAAATCGACACTCACACCCTCCACCGCCTGGTCCATCTCGGCCTCTATCGTGGGGGAGATGCTCCAATCGGAGGGCTCCCGGTAGAGTGCATCGATGCCGGTGACAGCAGGCACCGTGAGGGTTACATCACCGCCTGAAGGCTGAGCCTGGACCACCGCCGGCTCCCAGTCGGGAAGGGACTGGTTGTTGGCCTCAATGCGGCAGGCATCCCCTGCCATGATTCCGTCCAGATAGGAGGAGATGGCGGTGAGATCGGTGATGTGATTGGCGTTGAGCTTGATATAGTTCAGATTTTGCAGTCCGGCAAGGGCAGCCATATCCTCGTTCACCAGATCATTGCTCTCGATGCTGATATACTCCAGGGCAGTCATACCGGCCAGAGCATCGATAGGAAGGTGAGCCGCGCCTCGGTTGGCGTAGTGGAGATCAAACCAGTTTACCTGATCCAGCGTGGAGAGGGGCGTAATGTCGCGTAGATGAGGTTGTTGTACAGATTCAGATGCTCCAGACCAGTGAGTCCGCTGAGGGGCGCAAGATCGGTGATGTTATTTCGGTCCAGCTCCAGATAGGTCAGGTTCTCCAGCCCGGCCAGGGGGGACAGATCGGTAATGGAGTTTTCACTCAGATCCAGGCTCTTCAGGTTGACGGCGTATTGCATTCCCTCCAGGCTGTGGATACCGTGACTGGGGTTGAGAGAGACAGGGTCTTGTTCCAGGTAATCCAAATTGTCGGAGCAGAGGCCCTTCAGGTCAAAGAGTGCATCGTCTTCTGCGGCGTCGATTTCAGCGGCGTCGCTGCCCACCAGTTGTTTCATATCTTCCGCAGAAATGGGGGCGTCGTCCGCGCGGGGCGCCTCCTCGGTACTCAGGGTCTGGTTGATGACGGCCCGAAGCACAGGGTCCGGTACCACATCACTGAGCGCATCCGCTTCCGCGGCGGCGGCCGGTGCGGCTAGTCCCAAAATCAGAGCCGTACAAGTAACAATAGGAACGATTTTTTTATAAGATGTATCCACAGTCCTGCCTCCATTTCGTAGATTGGTTCTGGAAACCTATTATAAGCGTTTGGAAGTATGACGGTCAATTAAGGAACAGCTTGTTTTATAAATACAATAATTCACGTTTTTGCTATTACTATTTTGAATAAAGTAACATCTGAAGCTATGAGTAGAAAGCGCTGGATCGGTAAAATAGACCATAGAAAAGCACCCCCTGTGTAGGTAAAAACTACATCAGGGGGTGCTTGTATTTTGCAGGACTGCAATTCACCGGAAGGGGCAATTTGAGGGTCAAAAGGAGGCGGAGTCCAGCGCCCGGTCATAGGCCTCTTTGACCTCCGGATGGAAGCATACAAAACAGACCTCTTCCAGAGAGGAGGGGTGTTCTTCCAGAAAAGCGTGCACGGTTTTCACCGCGATGGCGGCCGCCCGCTCCAGCGGGAAGCGGTAGACGCCAGTGGAGATGGAGGGGAAGGCCACCGTGCGGCAGCCCTGCTCGGCAGCCAGGGCCAGGGAATTGCGATAGCTGGCCGCCAGCAGGGCATCCTCTCCGTTGGTTCCACCCTTCCAGATGGGACCGGGGGTATGGATGACATAGGAGGCCGGGAGGCGGTATCCACGGGTGATCTTGGCCTCACCGGTCTCACAGCCGCCCAGTGTACGGCATTCCGCCAGGAGCTCCGGGCCTGCCGCGGCATGGATGGCTCCGTCCACGCCGCCGCCCCCCAGAAGGGTGCGGTTGGCGGCGTTGACAATGGCGTCTGCCTTTACCTTTGTGATGTCGCCCAGGCGGGTGGTGATACGTGCCACCAGAATCACTCCTCTCCGTCCGATTCCTCGGAGGCGTCCGACTGGGGAGCCGGAACTTCGGCCGATTTGCGGGGCTTTGCCCCGGTCACCTCGGGCAGCAGGTCGGGACCTGCGTCCACGCCGCTGGAGGAGCTGTCCGCGGGGGGAGGCAGGGGATCCTCTCCGGTAAAGACCATCTCAAAGGTCTTGGCGTCCATGTTCTCATACTCCAGCAGATACTGGGCGGTGCGGTCCAGCTCGCTGCGATGGGCCGACAGGATCTCCTCACAGCGGGCATAGGCCGCGTCGATGAGGGCCTTGACCTCCGAATCGATGAGGGCGGCCACTTCCTCCGAGTAGTTCTTGGTCTGGGCCATGGAGCGGCCGATAAAGACCTCGTCGTGGCCCGAGTCAAAGACCACGTTGCCCAGCTTCTCACTCATACCGTAACGGGTGACCATGTTGCGGGCAATGGCGGTGGCCTTCTGGAGGTCGTTGCCGGCGCCGGTGGAGATGTCACCCAGGGCTAGCTGCTCCGCGCAGCGTCCGCCCAGGCACACGGCAATCCGCTCAGCCAGAGCCTGCCGGGAGAGGAAGGACACATCCTCCTGGGGCAGGGAGATGGTCATGCCGCCGGCCATGCCACGGGGGATAATGGTGATCTGGTGGACGGGGTCCTGGGTCTCCAGCTCGTGGATGACGATGGCGTGACCGGCCTCGTGATAGGCGGTGAGGTTGCGCTCCCGCTCAATGACCACGCGGCTCTTCTTCTCCGGACCGGCCACCACCTTGATGACGGCCTCCCGCAGGTCCCGCATGGCGATGAACCGCTCATGCCGGCGGGCGGCCAGAAGAGCGGCCTCATTCATCAGGTTCTCCAGGTCTGCACCGGTAAAGCCGCCGGTGCCCTTGGCCAGCTCGCCCAGATCCACATCCTCGGCCAGAGGCTTGTTGCGAGCGTGGACCTTGAGGATTTCCTCCCGGCCCTTGGCGTCGGGCGGGCCCACATAGATCTGCCGGTCAAAGCGGCCGGGACGCAGAAGGGCGGGGTCCAGGATGTCCTGGCGGTTGGTGGCGGCCAGGACCACCACGCCCTCGTTGGAGCCGAAGCCGTCCATCTCCACCAGAAGCTGGTTGAGGGTTTGCTCCCGCTCGTCATGTCCGCCGCCCAGACCAGCACCGCGCTGGCGGCCCACCGCGTCGATCTCGTCGATAAAGACGATGGCGGGGGCGTTCTTTTTGGCCTGGTCAAAGAGGTCACGGACCCGGCTGGCACCCACGCCCACATAGAGCTCCACAAAGTCAGAGCCCGAGATGGACAGGAAGTGGACCCCGGCCTCACCGGCCACGGCCTTGGCCAGCAGGGTCTTACCGGTGCCCGGAGGGCCCACCAGCAGCACGCCCTTGGGGATACGGGCACCCAGGCTCAAAAAGCGCTTGGGGTCCCGCAGGAACTCCACGATCTCCTGGAGCTCTCCCTTTTCCTCCTTGGCACCGGCCACATCGGAAAAGGTGACAGGCTTGGTCTGGTCGTCGTTGGTACGGGTGCGGGCCCGGCCAAAGCGGGCGGTGCGGTCGGCCCCGCCGCCCCCGCCGGCGCTGTTCTGGCGGAGGAACATCACATACCAGAGGATACCGAACACCGCGAAGATGGCCACCCAGGAGAATACGTCAAACCACCAGGGCTTCTGGAAGGCGCCGGTATAGTTGTAGGTCAGCAGTCCGGCCTCGTGCTGGCTGACCAGCATATCGTTGAATTCCTCATAGAAGGTGTCAAAGCTGGGCAGGTTGTGGGTGATCACACTGCGGCCATACTCGGACGGATCCTTCAGCGTCAGGATGAGCTTATTGCCCTGCACGTCCACCGACGAGACCTTCTGCTGGACCAGCAGCTGCCGGATGTCGCCATAGGTCAGCTCGGGCTGGCTGTTCACGCCCTGAAGGGTGAAGATGCTCATCAGCAGGATGGCGACCACCAGCAGGGAAAAGCCAATGTCGCGCAGACTTCCTCTCTTATTCAAAAAACGGACACTCCCCCCGGCGTACCCCCGCGGGGGAACGCGCTCTTAGACTGTGGCCCGGCCCCACGCTGTGCCGCGCGGGGCCGGAAAAAGGACTTATTCGCCCCCGTAGACACGGGGCTTCAGAATGCCGATGTAGGGCAGGTTGCGGTACTTCTCATCGTAGTCCAGGCCGTAACCCACCACGAACTCGTCGGGAATGGTAAAGCCGGAGTACTGCACCGCCACGGGCTTGGTGCGCCGCTCGGGCTTATCCAGCAGGGTGCACAGGCGGATGGAGGCGGGATGACGGGCCTCCAGTAGCTTGAGGAGGTAGGACAGGGTGTTGCCGCTGTCCAGGATGTCCTCCACCACGATGACATCCTTGCCCTCGATCTGCTCGGACAGGTCCTTGACGATCTTGACCTGACCGGAGCTGGTGGTGCCGCTGCCGTAGGAGGAGACCGCCATAAAGTCCACCGTGCAGGGCAGGGTGATGCGGCGGACCAGATCCGCCATGAAGACGAAGGAGCCCCGCAGCACGCTGACCAGCAGGGGCTGCTTACCGGCGTAATCCCGGTCGATCTGGGCGGCGATCTCCGCCACCCGGGCCTGAAGCTGTTCTTCCGTAAAGAGCACGCGATCAATATCTTGTTCCAGCATATTTAGCATCCTTTCTCTCTATACCGTTTTGTAAGGTGTGGAGGGGAGATAAAATGAATTTCATAGGCCTCTTCGCCCGGCTGGGCCAGACGGGTGACCTCGGGGCCAAAGCCTGCAAGGGCCACTACCCCGCCCTCGTCGGCCAGGACGGGGAGGCGGTCCCGGTCCCGCCGGGGGAATTTATGGTCGATGAGCAGCTTTTTGATGGTTTTTGTGTCCCGCCCGGGGAGGCGGATCTCGTCTCCGGTCTGGCGGGGACGGAGTACAGGCGTCCCCTGGAATGCGGCGACGTAATATACGCCGGGCGGGCTCTGGGTCGGGCAGACCGTCTGGCGGCACCGGCAGGCCCACAGGGCCCCCTCCGGACAGGTCTCTCCCTCCAGCGTCAGAGGTGCGGGAGTCAAGGCCTGGGGAGGCTGACGGGTGGTGAACAAAAGCTCCCGGTAGACCCGCTGAGCCATTTTCCCGCCGGGCAGAAAGACCACCGCGGAGGGGTCCTCTCCCCGGGCCAGCTCCACCACCGCGCTGAGGTGGGCGGCGGTACAGTCGTCGTTCCCATCCCCCAGCATGCCGAGGAGCCACCGCACCGCGCGGGGGGCGATGGCATCGGGGGCCTGGGCAATGTGGCGGGCCTCGATGACCAGGTCATCCTCCGCCCAGCGGGCATTCTGAGCCACCTGGGCGGCCTGGGCCGTAAGAAAGTCATGGTCTGCCCGGAGGGAGCGCAGAGTCTGTCCCATGCGCTGGGAAAACTGGGGGTTGATCTGGTGCAGGAGAGGGAGGACCTCGTGGCGGATGCGATTGCGGGTAAAGGTGATATCCTGGTTGGAGCTGTCCTCCACATAGGGGAGGTTCTCCTGGCGCAGGTATTCCACAATTTCAGCCCGCCCTGTGGACAACAGGGGACGAATCAGGGAGCCCCGCCGGGGCGCCATCCCGGACAGGCCCTGAAGCCCGGCTCCCCGGATGAGGTGGAGCAGGGCGGTCTCCACATTGTCATCGGCGTTGTGGGCCGTGGCAATGAGCGAGCAGTCCAGGGTACGGGCAGTCTCCTCTAGGAAGGCATAGCGCATTTCACGGGCGGTCTCCTCCAGTCCGGCGCGGCGGCGGCGGGCCTCTCCGGCCACATCGCCCCGCCCCAGGGTGAGGGGAATCTGCCACTCCCGGCAGAGGTTTTCCACAAAAGAGGCGTCCCGTGTGGACTCTTCGCCCCGGAGCTGGTGGTCATAGTGGGCGGCAAAGAGGGAGAAGCCCAGCTCCTCCGCCTGCCGTCGGAGCAGGTGGAGCAGGCACACGGAGTCGGCGCCGCCCGATACGGCGCACAGAATGCGTCCCCCCGGGGGGAGCATGGCGTATTCGCGGGTGAGGGCGGCAAAGCCGCCGGGCAGTTGAGAAGCTGTCATAGGGTCTAATACTCCTGATGCCGCCGGTCGATGGAGGAGAAGGTGGTATACTCGGGAAGCCACTGGAGCTCCACCGTCTTGGTCTCACCGTGGCGGTTCTTGGCGATGATACACTCGGCCAGATTGTGGTTTTCGCTGTCCTCGTTATAGTAGTCGTCCCGGTAGAGGAACATGACGATGTCGGCGTCCTGCTCAATGGCGCCCGACTCACGCAGGTCGGAGAGCATGGGGCGCTTGTCGGAGCGGCTCTCCGGTCCACGGGAAAGCTGGGAGAGGCAGACCACCGGCACATTGAGCTCCTTGGCCATGATCTTCAGGGCACGGGAGATGTCGGAGACGATCTGCTGGCGGTTGTCGCCCGAGCGGGTGGAGCCGCCGGCGGAGGTCATAAGCTGGAGATAGTCTATGACCACCAGACCCAGATTATCCACCCGGCGGCACTTGGCATTCATGTCGGCCACGCTGAGGGAGGGGTTGTCGTCAATGAGGATTTGGGTCTTGTTGAGGGCGGCGGAGGCCGCGGCAATGCGGCTCCAGTCCTCCTCACCCAGGCGGCCGGTGACCAGCTTCTTGTTGTCCACAAAGGACTCGCCCGAAATGAGACGCATGGCCAGCTGCTCCCGGCTCATTTCCAGGGAGAAAAAGACCACGGTCTTGCCGGAGAACTTGCCCGCGTGGAGGAGCATGTTCAGCGCGAAGGAGGTCTTGCCCATGCCGGGACGGGCGGCCAGCAGGATGAGGTCAGACTTGTTCAGGCCGGAGATGGCCATATCTACATCGGGCAGGCCGGTGGAGAGGCCGGGGACCGCCGAGTCGTTGGCGGCCAGCTCGGCCAGGCGCTCATAGACGTTCAGGATGACGCTGGAGATGTGCTCCAGCCCCTGAGCGGAGCGGCCCTGCCGGATGGCATAGATGCGCTGCTCCGCGGCCTCCAGCACCTCCTGGGCGGTGCCGGTCCCCTCCTGCACCATGGCGGTGAGGGCGCCAGCCGTCTCCGCGATGCGCCGCAGGAGGGATTTGTCCTTGACGATGGAGACATACTCCCGGACGTTGGCCGCCGTGGGCGTGATCTCCATGAGCTGGAGGATATAATTGCGGGAGGTGTTCTCGTCGTAGACGCCGTTCTGCTTCATGTGATCCAGTACGGTGACCGGATCGATGGTCAGAGAGAAATTGAACATGGAGTAGATGGTCTCATAGATCTCCCGGTTCTGCCGGAGATAGAAGTCCTCGCTCTTGAGGGACTCGATCACCTCGGGCACGCAGCGGGCATCAATGAGCATGGAGCCCAGCACAGACTGTTCGGCCTCCACCGAGTGGGGCATCTGCCGGACCAGAAGGGTCTCATCCATGTGCGTCACCTCCTCTGGAATGAAACCGCTGGAATCAGGCCTCGGTCACCATGACCTTCAGGGTGCCCACCACTTCATAGCCCAGCTTGCACTTGAGGTCGTAGCCGCCGAAGGCCTTGATGGGCTCGTCCTGGACGATCTTGGCCTTGGGGATGGAGATGCCGAACTGCTCGCTGAGGGCGTCGGAGATCTCCTTGGAGGTCACCGCGCCGAAGAGGCGGCCGCCGTTGCCGGCCTTGGCCTTGATCTGGACGGTAATCTCCTTGAGGCGCTGGGCAGTGGCCTCGGCCTCGGCCTTCTCAGCGGCCTCCTGGGCGCGCTTGGCCTTCTCCTGCTGCTTCATGGTGTTGATGTTCTCGGCGGTGGCGGGAACAGCCAGCTTTTTGGGAAGGAGGAAGTTGCGGGCGTAGCCGTCGCTGGCCTCGATCATCTGGCCCTTCTTGCCCTGGCCCTTCACATCCTGCTGTAAAATCACTTTCATGGATATCGTTCCTTTCTATTCAATCGTGGGAATCAAGCATTAAAATGGGTTCCGCGCGGGGGGAAAATCCCCCGTATCAGACTTCCTCCTCGAAATACTGGTCGATGGCGGTGAGGAGTTTGCGGGTCATATCGTCGATCTCGCCGGGGATCTGACCGCCGGCGGCGCTGGCATTTCCGCCGCCCCCCAGCTTTTCCAGAATGAGCTGCACATTGGTATCCCCCATGGAGCGGCCCGAGATGATGACCCGGTCGCCGTCCGGGAAGAGGACGAAGGAGGCGTCAATGCCCGAGATGTTGAGCAGCTCATCGGCGGCCTGGGCCGCGGTGACCCGGCCCACCGTGTGGTCCACTACCGCCACGGCGATGCCGTCCCGGTAGAGGCGGGCGTTGCGGATGATGTCATACCGGGCAATGGTGCCTTCCAGATCGTTCTGGAAGAGCTTGCGGACGTCGCCGGTGTCAGCGCCGGCCCGGCGGAGGAAGGAGGCCGCCTCAAAGGTGCGGCTGCCGGTGCGCATGGTGAACTGTTTGGTGTCCAGCACAATGCCGGAGAGAAGGGCCTCCGCCTCTGTGCGCAGCAGGTCGGCCGGCTCCAGCAGGTACTGCAGAAGCTCGGTGACCAGCTCACTGGCCGAAGAGGCATAGGGCTCGTGGAAGTTGAGGGCCGCGTCGGCGATATAGGTGGCTGCCCGGCGGTGGTGGTCGATGACCGCCACCTTGTTGCAGGAGAGGAGCAGATCCTCCGAGAGGGTCTGTTCCGGGCGGTTGGTGTCCACCACCACGAGAAGGGAGCGGGAATCGGCCTTGATCATCGCGTCCTGCGGGGAGAGGAAGACGTCCTTATACTCCGGCAGGGCGGAGAGACGGGCCACCATGTCGCTGGCCGGGTTGGGGTTGGGGTCCTTGATAAAATAGACGGGCGTGCCCTTCTTGCGGGCAATGGCACACACACCGGCCGCGGCGCCGATGCAGTCAAAGTCGGGGAACTTGTGCCCCATGACAAAGACGTGGGAGGCGTCGGCGATCAGCTCGCCCAGCGCGCTGGACATGACCCGGCTCTTGACCTTGGTACGCCGCTCCAGCTCCTTGGCGTGGCCGCCGAAAAATTCGAAGTTGAACTTGTTCTTGATGACCACCTGGTCGCCGCCCCGGGAGAGGGCCATTTCCACCGAGAGGGCGGCGTACTGGAAGAGCTCCTGGAAGGTATCGGCGTCCCGGCCGATGCCGATGGAGAGGGTGGCCGGCATGCCCTTGGGGTTGAGCACGCCCCGCACCGCCTCCAGTACCGCGAATTTCCCCTCCCGCAGGGGGGCGAGGAACCGCTCCTCAAAGAGGAAGAGATACCGGTCCCGATCATACTTGCACAGCAGACCGCCGGTGGGCTTGCACCAGGCGCTGATGTGCTCGTCGATAGCGTTGACCACCGAGGACTTCTCATTGTCGCTGATGCCCTTCATCAGCTCCTCATAGTTGTCCACCGTGAGGATGGCGCAGACCGGGCGGGAGCCATAAAATTCTTCCCGCACGGCGGAGTAGTCACTCACATCCACCCAGTAGGTGGTGGCCAGGAAGCTGTGGGCCCCCTTCTCGTCGGTGCGCACCAGATGGCCGAAGACCAGGAAGCGGCGGTCGGCCAGCTCCACCTCCATGGGGCATTCCGTCTTTCCCTCCATCAGCCAGCGGGAGGAAAAACCGGGCACCACCGAGGAGAGCTTGGTGTCAAAAAGATGCTCCCGCTCCCCGGTGAGCTGAAGAAAGCGGTCGTTGGACCAGATCACCTCGTCACTCTCCGGACGGAAAATGACCATGGGGAGGGGGGCGTTGATCATGGTGTCCTTGGTGGCCACATCGATGTTGCAGGTGATGTTGTCGATATACTTGAGGATCTCCTTCTGCCGCTGGGCATTGCTCCGGCGGAAATAGACGTAGAGCAGGATGATCACAACGCCCTCTGCGCCGCCCAGCCAGGGGCTGAGGAAGGCGGAGGCGATGGCAAACAGCACCAGACAGACAAAATAGAGCTGAAAACCGGGCTCCAGTAACCGGGACAGCTTCTTTTTCCGCATAGAAAAACGCCCTTTCCGCCGCACGTGCGGCCAGTTTCGGAGGAGATTGCATACCCCGGAGGGGGCGGCGGGACATGGTCCTGCCGGACAGAAAGCCACAAGCCTTGAACGCACCGGCGTTCAAGGCCCGATGAATCAATCGCTTTTTTCAAAGAAATGATACCATATTCGGGGACTCTTTTGGGCGGATACGGCCCATTCGCTTGATCGCCGTCCGGGTCCGGCAGGCCAGCTGCCGGAAAAAGAAACGGCTTTGCGGCTATTATAACATAAGTCAAATGGCGGGAAAAGCCTATTTTCTGTCAATCTTTCTCTTGCAGGGTGAAGACGAGACTGCTATAATGCTAATAATTCAGATAATTAAATCGCTAAATTGTCAGCCGCCCCCGGGGATCTTGCCGCGAGGACGGAAGGCCAGTCCAAAAAAAGGCAGGAGGTTATCCATATGAACGAATTCCCCATTGAGCGCGCCAAGCAGCTGAAACCCAAGCCCGACCCCAAGACGCTGGTTTTCGGGCACAATTTTACGGACTATATGTTCCTGATGAACTATGACGCCGGGCAGGGCTGGCATGACGGCCGGATCGTGCCCTATGGTCCTCTCCAGCTGGACCCCTCCACCATGGTGTTCCACTATGCCCAGGAGGTCTTTGAGGGCATGAAGGCCTACCGCCGGCCCGACGGCGGCGTACAGCTCTTCCGTCCCATGGACAATGTGCGCCGGCTCAACGACTCCTGTGAGCGTCTGTGCATCCCCGCCCTGCCGGAGGATGTGGCGCTGGACGCCATCAAGGCGCTGGTAAAGGTGGAGGAAGACTGGGTTCCCAGCGAGCCGGGCACCTCCCTGTATATCCGTCCCTTTATTATCGCGACCGACGCCAGCCTGGGCGTCCACGCCAGCCACAGCTACCTCTTCTGCGTGATCTGCTGCCCGGTGGGCGCCTACTACAAGGAGGGCATCAACCCGGTGCGCATCTATGTGGAGAACGAGGATGTGCGGGCCGTCCGGGGCGGCACCGGCTATACCAAGTGCGGCGGCAACTACGCCGCCTCCATCCGCGCCGGCGAGCGGGCCGAGGGACAGGGCTATGCCCAGGTGCTCTGGCTGGACGGTGTGGAGCGCAAGTACATCGAGGAAGTGGGCTCCATGAACGTCATGTTCAAGGTGGACGGCAAGGTCATCACCCCCAAGCTCACCGGCTCCGTGCTGCCCGGCATCACCCGCCGCTCCTGCCTGGAGCTGATGCGTCACTGGGGTATGGATGTGGAGGAGCGGCTCATCACCGCCCAGGAGCTCTTTGACGCGGCCAAGGCCGGTAAGCTGGAGGAGGCCTGGGGCACCGGTACGGCCGCCGTGGTCTCCCCGGTGGGCGAGATGGGCTGGAACGACGAGCACGCCGTCATCAATGGCGGCGCCATCGGTGCCCTGACCCAGAAGCTCTACGATACCCTCACCGGCATCCAGTGGGGTACGCTGGAAGATCCCTATGGCTGGACGGTTCGCGTCTGATGTGATATAATCGTAAAACTGCACGGAGGGGACGGACCCGCGGCGGGCCCGCCCCCTCTGTTTTTGCTGCCCGGACTTCCGGGCAGTCTTTGCGTTGTGGAGGACGCATGACCGTGCAGGACCTAGAGAGATAGAGAGATAAAGAGAGGAACGACACACAATGGAGATCACACTGGATGGAAGCCGCTTTGACTATCGCACCTGCTATCAGGAGGAGCCCGGCCTGCGGGAGAGCTTCAACGCCCTGGCAGGCAAGGTGTTCGGACTGGATTTTGAGCCCTGGCACCGGGCGGGGTACTGGACTGACCGCTACCGGCCCAACTCCCTGGTCTACGAGGGCCGGGTGGTGGCCAACGTATCGGTGAGTCCCATGGACCTGCGGTGCATGGGCAAGGAGCTGCACTACCTTCAGATCGGTACCGTCATGTGTGACCCGGAATTCCGGGGCCGGGGCCTGATCCATTTTCTCATGGCCCGGGTGCTCACCGACTGGGCGGGGAAATGCCATGGCATCTATCTCTTTGCCAACCGGGACACCCAGGAGTTCTACCCCCGCTTTGGCTTTGAGAAGGTGCGGGAGTTCCGCCACACCGCCCAGGTCCAGGCCCTGCCCGGACGGAGCCAGGTGCGCCGGCTTATCCCGGAGCTCTCTCAGGACAAGTCCCTGATCCTCTCCCACTATCAGAAGGGCAATCCCCACGCCCTGCTCAGCTGGGAGCACAACCCGGGCCTGCTCTTCTTCCACTGCGGCGGCGTGATGCGGGAGCACATCTACTATGTGGGCAGCCACGACACCGTGGCGGTGGTGGAGTACGATGGGGAGACCATGTACTGCCACGATCTCTTCGGCGGCAGCGGCCGTGATCTGGGGGAGATCCTCTCCGCCCTGGCCCGGCCCGAGACCGAGAAGGCGGTGCTGGGCTTTACTCCCCGGGCCGGGGCATCCTGCTCGGTCCGCCCTCTGATGGACCGGGACAGCACCCTCTTCATGCTGGGGAACGGGAAGGAGCTGCTCAAGCGCTATTCCTGCCGCTTCCCCCTGCTCTCTCACACCTGATCCAGCCGGATGGAACGAAAGGCGGCCCGGAGGACAGTTGTCCTCCGGGCCGCCGGTTTTGTGTTCGGGCTTCAGTCCATGAGCAGGTGAAGCAGAGGTTCAAACTGCACCCCGTCCAGAATGGGCGTGCCCAGTTCCAGAGTGGCCGCGGCGCAGGTCTGGACAAAGGAGACGGCCCGCTCCATACTCTGGGGGAGAGGGGCGCCTTTGAGCAGGCTCCCCAGTAGCACGCTGGCAAAGAGGTCGCCGGTGCCGGGGAAATGGGCGGGTTCCTGCCGGGCCTGGGAGAAGGAGACGCGGCCGGTCTCCCGGTCCCAGCAGCCCGCCCCTACCTCACCATCGGAGAGACTCACCCCCGTGATGACCACCGAGCGCCGCCCGCCCAGAGAGAGCCGCTCCAGCCAGGCGGCCATCCCGGCTTCGCCGGAGGGGACAGCCTCATAGGGCTCCTCCAGAAGCAGGGCCGCCTCGGTCAAATTGGGGGTGATGATGTCGGCCTGCTCGGCCAGGGCCCCCATCCGCTGGCACAGGGCGGGGGTATAGGTGCTGTACGGCTTGCCGTGATCTCCCATGACCGGGTCCACCAGTACCAGAGTATTGGGACGGCGGAAGCGGGCGATAAAAGCCCGGAGCACGTCGATCTGGCGTTCCGAACCCAGGAACCCGCTGTAAATGGCCTCAAAGGAGGCCCCCAGCTGAGCCCAGTGGTCACTGCACCGGGTCATCTCGTCGGTCAGGTCGAGGAAGACGGCGCGGTCCGAGGAGGGATAGGCGGTATGGGCGGAGAGATAGGCGGTGAGCAGGGTCTCACACCGGTTTCCCATGGCGGCAAGTACCGGCAGTGCAATGGTGGCCGAGCACCGGCCAAATCCCGACAGATCCTGGATCACAGCCACTTCGGGCGCGCGCTTCATAGCGGTCACTCCTTACAGATGGGATATCAATACGCGCGGATGCGGATAAACTTTTGGATGTATTCCCATTATAGCTGGATCTTTGTAAATTTTCAATTGACAAATGGAGAAAAGCATGATAATATATACAAAAATGACCGATGCGCGGGTATGGTGGAATTGGCAGACACGCCAGATTTAGGTTCTGGTGGGCGACCGTGCAGGTTCAAGTCCTGTTACCCGCACCAGAGAGGTTCTGGTTGCAGGGCCTTTCATTTGCCTCTGTAGCTCAGTTGGTAGAGCAGGGGACTGAAAATCCCCGTGTCGCTGGTTCGATTCCGGCCGGAGGCACCAGGTCGGAGCAAGCGAAAGCTTGCTCCGACTTTTTTGTTTTGTCCGCCTTGGTCATGTGCCGCCGGGGCGGCCGCTCTTGACAAACGAGCGGGAAATATGCTACCCTTTCAGCAGCGCGGAGGGTATGACATTCGCTGGAAATGTTATGCTGGATAAGGCTACAGACTGAGACGTCTGTTCCTTATCCAGCTTTTTTATTGCAAAGGAGCGGGAAGCCATGAGAAAGACAAGAGATCTGACGGAAGGAAGAGTGCTCACATCCCTGATTCGCTTTGCCATGCCGGTCTTTGCGGCGCTGTTTTTGCAGTCGCTGTACGGCGGAGTGGACCTGCTGGTGGTGGGACAGTTTTCCCATACGGCGGATGTGTCAGGCGTCTCCACCGGCAGTGTGCTGATGCAGACGGTGGCCATGGTGGTCACCGGGCTGACCATGGGAATCACCATCTTTGTGGGGCAGAAGATCGGAGAGGGGCGGCGCGAGGAGGCGGGCCGGGCCATCGGAACGGGTATTCTGCTCTTTACGGCGCTGGGGATTCTCCTTACGGGACTTCTGGTCGGCGGGGCCGGAACACTGGCCCGTCTGCTCCACGCGCCCGAGGAGGCCTATGAGCAGACCTGCGCCTACATCCGCATCTGCGGCATGGGGGGCGTCTTTATTGTGCTTTACAACCTGCTGGGGGCGGTCTTTCGGGGGATCGGAGACTCCAAGACCCCTCTGGTGACCGTGTGCATCGCCTGCGTGTGCAACATCCTGGGGGATCTCTTCTTTGTGGCGGTGCTCCACATGGGGGCACGGGGGGCCGCGCTGGCCACGGTGCTCTCCCAGGCCATCAGCGTGGTGCTGTCGCTGGTCCTGGTACGGGGGCGGCCCCTTCCGTTCCAGTTTCGGCCCAGCTATCTGCGCCTGGACGGGTTTTATCTGCGCCGGGAGCTGGCGCTGGGGGCTCCCATCGCCCTTCAGGAGTTCCTGGTGGGGATCTCCTTCATCGTCATTCAGACGGTGGTCAACGCCATCGATGTAACGGCCTCGGCAGGGGTGGGCGTGGCGGAAAAGGTGTGCGGGTTCATTATGCTGGTGCCCTCCTCCTATGCCCAGTCCATGTCGGCCTTTGTGGCGCAGAACATGGGGGCGGGAAAGGCGGCCCGGGCCCGGGCTGCCCTGGGGTATGGCATCGCCACGGCTCTGGGCGTGGCGGTGGTCATCGCGTCCTTTGCCTTTTTCCGGGGAGATCTGCTGGCGGGGATCTTCTCCCGGGACCCGGAGGTTATCGCCCAGGCCCACGACTATCTGAGGGCCTACGCCATCGACACCCTGCTTACCTCGATCCTCTTCTGCTGTGTGGGGTACTTCAACGGCTGTGGACACACCTTCTTTGTGATGGTGCAGGGGATCGTGGGGGCCGTGCTGGTGCGCATCCCGGTGGTCTATCTGGTGAGTATGCGCCCCCACCCCACGCTGTTTCAGATCGGTCTGGCCACTCCGTGCGCCACAGTGGTGCAGATCACCCTCTGTCTGCTCTTCCTGCTATGGCACCGGAAGAGCAGAAGTGCCCGGGAGTTGCCCGTATAAAAACCGGCCGTCCGGCGGGAAACTCCCGCCGGACGGCCGGTCTCATTAGGAAGGAAAAT
>NZ_WQOJ01000043.1:0-49652 GCF_018784545.1 Pseudoflavonifractor sp. MCC625
GCTTACACAAAATTTTACGCCCGGCCTAAACCCGGGCCCGCCGTTGTTTTAGGGACGGGTGATTATTAAGCACTTACTTTATTTTTTTCTATATTTTGAAATGTTTGAGAAGGAATTCTATAAACGCGTCTATTTTGCATATCAAATATAAATGGATAATTTTCTTCAGGATTTATTTGTATATTTTGGGTTTCTTGATTAGTATTATCATACCGATAAACCCAACAATTCCATTTTTTATCGCTACTTACAAAGTACGCCTCATAATCATCCCAGTCTAAATAATCTGTTACAACAAATTGCTCATGTCCAACCACTCCACCATATACTTCATCACCATTGCTATTTTCTAAGAAAATATTAATTTTAGCAGTTAACATAGAGGTAATGCTGGTTTCTGCAAATAGATGCAAAAAGTTGTAATCTTCATCAACGTTAATTTCACGCCTCACACGTCTAGCTTCGTCCTCTTTATTCCCAAATTTTATTGTACCAGAACTACTTGCACACCATGTGCTTCCTTCCTGGGTTTCCGGATCACATTCATACAATGTGTCTCCTGCAGTATAAATAAGCCATTTTGCTATTAAGAATGCATTCTTCCAGTCAAACTTAATTGCCGTTGCAGAAGTAATCAGTAATGATATAACTAGTATAAAAGAAATTGGAACCGCAATTTTCTTTTTCATTATATTCCTCCTGCACAAAATATTTTAAAGATTCACTTCCTTCTCCCCTTCAATCACGTCGCTCCCCTTGGAACTGGTGACGGTGACGGTGTAGCTCAGCCGGTAGGTGCCGCTGGTCACTTCGGAGCTTGTATAGGTCTCCCGGAAGTTCAGCGCTCCGGTGCCCTCTTCTCCGGTCCAGTAGTCCAATACCTCCCAGCTGCCGTTGGGACGCTGCTTGGCCAAAGAAATATTGGCGGAAATTTTATCCGATGTGTCCATAGCATTGACATCAAGCTCGCAGGTCAGTGTACTCCCGCTACGGAACAAATCAGGATATACCTTTGCCCGGCTGTCCCACCGTTCTTCCGCCGCCAGCGCCCCCGCTGAACACAACATCATCAGCGCCAGGGCCAGAGAGCACACGCGTTTTATCATCTTCATTGGAATCGCCTTTTTCTTGAAAATTTAGGATATTCTTCCTATCATTCATTATAACTTCTTTTTGCTATTTGTCAACTTTTTTCTTTTATTTTATTTAAAATTTTATATTTTTATTAAAAAATACGCACTTTTATAGAGGCATCCATTTCTCATCATGAATACCAGCTTTTGATCTGGCCTCCAGCCCCTTGTACACTTCTCTGCTCTATTAACGTACCAGCCCCATGATTTGAGACACCCTTTTTTCGTTTTTACAAAAAATTTTTAAAAAAGGTTCCGGCCCCCGTATCGGGAGACCGGAACAAAGCTCAGGACGTAGGCGCAATGCTCTCCGCCATATAGAGCAGCTCCTCTTCACTTAAAACCCCTCTGAGGGAAAAAACCATCCCCGCCTCCTCATCGGCCCAAATAACTGTGCTTGGGTCATCTTCTTCAATTCCTGTATATAGATCGGCGGGCAATCCATGAATGGTAACTCGATGGAATACATTGTGTTCATTATCCAACAGGATATTTCCTTCATTAGATAACGGCATATAGGTTAAAGAGAGAAAATAGTCTTTATCATTAACATAATCAATAGAACGCAGAGAACCTGTTTCATCTTTCCCCCATTCCTCATACCCCTCCGGCACATAGGTAGGCCGCCAGACGCCCAGCGGAGCAGGTTCTGTTCCGTCCCCCTGAAATTGATACTCCGTATATTCCGGGCGCCAGGTGCTCCACATCCGCACCACCCAGGCCCGGGCCGCCGGATTCGTGGCCAGGACCAGCGCGGCAGACAGACATAGAGTCACCAGTGCACAGGCCGCATACCACAGCACGGCCTTACGCCGGGACTTGGATCGACGCTTAGCATAGCGGAACGGATCGCGCAGGAGTCGTTCGCGCTCCCGCAGGTAGTCCTGGGAAAAATCCGGCTCCCCAGACAGGGCGGCAAAATCCGCCTCCCCGTCCAGCCGGGCCGCCTCCAGAAGGGCAGCCCGCAGCCGCTCATCCCACTCACTTCCCATGCTCATATCCCTCCCTCCGCAGTACCGCCACCAACCGGGCGCGGGCCCGGTCCACCCGCTTGCGGGCGGTGGTCTCGCTGATGGACAGGCGGCGGGCAATGTCACGGATCTCCCACTCCCGCACGAAGCGCAGCTCCAGCACCTCCCGGTCCCGGTCCGGCATGGAGCGGATGAGCTCCACCAGACGGCGGTAACCGTCCTCGCTCTCCGCGGTCTCGGCGGCCTGGGCCTCCCAGTGTTCCGGCAGGGCAGCAAGCCGTTCCTCCTGCCGCAGCAGATCCAGCGCGGCGTGTTTCACTATGATAACGGCCCAGGGACCGATTTTGAGACAATCTTCCTCAAAAATTTTTTTGAACTGGTCGAAGTGTCCGGCGATATGGACCATAGCCTCCTGCACGGCGTCCTCCGCCCGCCGTGGGTCCCTCAGCAGACCCAGGGCCACGGCGTAAAGTCTGCGCTCATACCGGCCGTGGAACTCCCGGAAAAGCGCCCGGTCCCCGTCGCTCTCCAGCAGCGACAGACAAAGGGACAGCATGTTATCCTCTCCTCACTCCGCGTTTTAAACTTCTCAGTGTAGAACGCAGATATTTTCCCTGCTATTATAACGGATGAGCCTGCCTTTTTGAGACAGCATTTTCTATTTTTTTCATTTTTCCACCCAGGCCCCCCGCTTTGCACCGGGAAAAAACTGTGCTAGAATAGATAAAACGCTTTCATTTCAACGATCAGACGAGGAAACACCATGGAACTGGCTAAGGTAGAACATATCCAGCTCCCGGCGGGGCGCCGGGTACTGGTCATCAGCGATATACACGGCAACCTCACCTTTTTCAAGGCCCTGCTCCGGCAGGTGGGCTTCTGTGCGGACGACATCCTCATCCTCCTGGGGGACGTGCTGGAGAAGGGCGTGGACAGTCTGGCCACCCTGCGCTATGTCATGTCCCTGCGTGAGCACTATGAGGTCCATATGCTCTGCGGCAACTGCGACAATCTGACCTTCCACTTTGTGGACCAGACCCCCGACATCCCGCCGGAGTTTTACAACAGCTATGTCTTTGGCTGGGGAGAGAAGTGTGTCCTCACCCAGATGGCCCGGGAGGTGGGGGTGCCGCTGGAGAGCCCGGCGGACTTTCCCCGCCTGCGCGCCGTCATCCAGGAGCGCTTCGCCCCGGAACTGGCCTTTCTTCGCTCCCTGCCCACCATCCTGCTGAGTGACCGTTTCCTCTTTGTCCACGGCGGGGTGTACCGGGAGGACCGCCTGGAGCAGCTTACCGCCTGGCGGTGCATGAAAAATGACAATTTCCTGAGCCTGGGTCTGTCCTTCCACCGCTGGGTGGTGGTGGGCCACTGGCCGGTCACCCTCTATGACCCCAGTATCCCCTCGGCGGCCCCCATCATCCTGCCGGAGCGGCACATCATCAGCATCGACGGCGGCTGTCAGCTCAAATGGGACGGACAGCTCAACGCCCTCATCATCCCGGATGGGGAGTCGGAGGACTTCTCCTGGCAGAGCTATGACGGTTTTCCCACCGCCGTGGCTCTGGACCGTCAGGAGGCCTCCACCGGCTCCATCAACATCCGCTGGCACGAAAACCCGGTGGAGGTGCTGGAGCGGGGGGAGGAGTTCTCCCGCTGCCGCCATCTGGCCAGCGGCCGGGTACTGGACATCCTCACCGAGTATCTCTATGAAAAGGGGGGCGTGACCCGGTGTGAGGATTCCACCGACTACCACCTCCCGGTGGAACCGGGGGATGTGCTCTCCATCGTGCGCACCACCTCCCGGGGCTATCTAGCCAAGAAAGACGGCGTCACCGGCTGGTATGCCGGCCGCATCCAGTCCTGACACAAAAGACCGTACGGAGCAGCATCTCCGTACGGTCTTTTTTCGTTTAGGCCCGCTCCAGCAGTTCCGCGGCGATGGCGTCCGCCTGGGCGTGGACCCGGTCAAAGTCCACATGGGGGTTATAGAGGGCCTCCAGCGCGTCGTGCATGGCTTTGGCCTGGGCCATGGCCTCCACCGCCTCGTCCACCAGGGCGGCCGACATCTTGCGGGAGAAGCGCAGGCGGCCCTTGTTCCGCCGCAGCTGCTCCTGGTCCGCCATGGCGTCGATGCGCAGGCGGCGGTAGGGCCGCTTGCCCGGGTAGGGCAGGGTGGGGGTGCTGGACACAAACCCCAGCGACAGCGCGGGGATAAGCACATGGCGCAGCCGCTCCGGGTCCATAGGATCGGGGCAGAGGATCACGTCGTACCCCGCTGCCCGGGCTCCCGCCGCCAGGTAGGCCAAAAGGGGATGGGCAAGCCCCCAGCTGTCGCACAGCTCATAGATTCGGCGGCACAGCCCCTCGGCTGTTTCAAAGTTGCACTGCACGCCCTTGCAAGAGATGGCGTCCAGGAAGCGATATTTGGCCTGGCCGGGCTCCTTACCGGTCCGCTTGCACTCCCGGGAGAGGATGCCCCTGGCCCGCTTGACCATCCGGGCCTCTACCGCTGAAGTGAGGAGCAGGGCGCGGCGGTCGGCCTCGATCTGGGCCGCGGCGGCCAGACAGCGGTAGGCCCGGCGGTAGCACTCCGGATAGCCCTCCATGCACCCGGTCAGCTCCTCCCGGATGGCTTTGAGGGCGGGAGTATCATAGCACTCACCCAGGTTCACGTACCGCTCCACCGCGCCGGGACAGGTGGGCTCGATGACATGGGGCGCGGTGGCGTCCACCACCGCGGCGTGGAGTGCCGGGATATGTACGGCGTCCAGAGAATCGGGATCGCCGGAGCACTGGATATACTCCACGCCCAGGCCGTGCTCCTCCATGGCCTTTCCCACCCGCCGCATCAGGGTGGATTTTCCACAGCCCGGCCCGCCCTTGAGGAGAAAATAGTCCTCTACTGGCCCGGGGGCGAGCAGCTGGTCATAGATGGAAT
This sequence comes from Pseudoflavonifractor sp. MCC625, assembly GCF_018784545.1. Lineage (NCBI taxonomy): Bacteria > Bacillati > Bacillota > Clostridia > Eubacteriales > Oscillospiraceae > Pseudoflavonifractor > Pseudoflavonifractor sp. MCC625. Next base: position 5,043 of record NZ_WQOJ01000043.1, read on the forward strand.
AAAACCCCTGTGGGGAATTGGCTCCCAGATAAAATTGGATCCGTGGCGTTGCACCCATAGAAAAGACCCTCCGTTTCGGTAAATTCATTCCAACTCACCATATGCCGGGAGGGAGAGGGCGGTGCGTGAAAAACGCCCGGCCGCCGGGGATTCCGGCGGCCGGGCGCAAGGATTCGGTCAGGGGGCAGGGGACTCGGCAGGGAGAGAGATCTCAGGCATCAGCTCGGAGGAGATAATGCGGAGCATTTCCTCCAGCCGCTTGGCATCCTCGGCGGGGAAGCGGTGCTTGATGCGCTCCATCACCGTGGTCAGATAGCCATAGCTGATGTTGTAGTAGTCGATGTACTTCTGGGTCACGGTGAGGTGATACTCTCGCTTGTCCTCCGGCGACTGCTCCTTGCGGACATACCCCTTCTGAATCAGGCTGTTGACCTTATAGGCCGCATTGGGCGGCGAGATGTTGACAAACCGGGCAAACTCATTGATGGTCGGCCGGCCCAGCGCCATGATGATCTCCATGCAGAAGGTCTCCACTGTGGTGAGACTGGCCTCCCGGTCCTGAAAGCGGGAAAACACCGCCTTATAAAAATGGAGCTTGAATTTGGTATACACGCTGTTGAATGTCTGATCCAGCATAAACCCTTCCTCCGCACTCGTTCCCATAATTGTCTCTATTCTACCAAACTTCCGCCGCGGAGGCAACCGGATGTCACTGGATCACAAAGGTCAGCTCAGCCTGGGCGGCGATCTTTCCGCCCACCCGGGCCACGGCCTTTCCGTAGCCGATGGGGCCCCGCTGCTCCACCAGCTCACAGGAGAGCTCCAGCACATCTCCGGGCGTGACCGGCTTTTTAAAGCGGCAGTTCTTGACCCCGCCGAACACGGCCAGCTTGCCCCGGTTCTCGGGCAGGCTCAGCGCGGCCACCGCGCCGGTCTGGGCCAGGGCCTCCAGGATGAGCACCCCGGGCATGATGGGCTGACCGGGGAAGTGGCCGGGGAAGAAGGGCTCGTTCATGCTCACGCACTTGATGCCCTTGGCCGACTTGCCGGGCTCGCACTCCACGATCCGGTCCACCAGCAGGAAGGGGGGACGGTGGGGCAGAATCTCCATGATCTCCTTGATGTCCAGTTCCATGTCTTACTCCTCCAGACGCTTGAAGATGAGGCTGGCGTTGTGTCCACCGAAGCCAAAGGCGTTGACCATGGCGTGCCGGATGGTGGCGCTGCGGCCCTCATTGGGCACAATGTCCAGATCACAGGCGGGATCGGGGACCTGATAGTGGATGGTGGGGGGCGCAAACTGATCCCGCAGGGCCAGCACCGAGAAGATGGCGGCCACCGCGCCGCTGGCGCCCAGCAGATGGCCGGTCATGGACTTGGTGGAGCTCATCATCAGCTGGTAGGCGTGCTCACCGAAGGCGGACTTGACGGCCTGGGTCTCTCCGGAGTCGTTGAGGGGGGTGGAGGTGCCGTGGGCGTTGATGTAGTCCACTTCCTCCGGGGCGATGCCCGCGTCCTGAAGGGCCAGCTTCATGCAGGCGGCCGCACCCGCGCCATCGGGGCAGGGAGCGGTGATGTGGTGGGCGTCACAGTTGACGCCGTAGCCCACGATCTCGCCCAGGATCTTGGCACCGCGGGCCTTGGCATGCTCGTACTCCTCCAGCACCAGGATGCCGGCGCCCTCGCCCATGACGAAGCCGGAGCGCTCGGCGTCAAAGGGGATGGAGGCACGGGCGGGATCGGACACGGTGGTGACGGCGTGGAGACTGGTAAAGCCGCCCATGCCGATCTCCGCGATGGTGGACTCGGCGCCGCCGCAGACCATGACCTCGGCATAGCCGTCCCGGATATGGCGGAAGGCGTCGCCCACCGCGTTGCTGCCGCCGGCGCAGGCGGCCACAGGGCAGGTGCACATGCCCTGAAGGCCGTACTTGATGGCGATCTGTCCCGCGGCGATGTTGGGGATGATCATAGGGATAAAGAAGGGGGAGACCCGGTCAAAGCCCTTCTCCGCCCCCTTGAGGCACTCGTTCTGGATGGTGGTCATGCCGCCGATACCGCTGGAGACTGCCACGCCGCAGCGGGCGGCGTCCTCCTGCTCCAGGTCAAGGCCGCTCTGCTCCATTGCCTGGGCGGCGGCCACCATGGCAAACTGGGTAAACCGGTCCATACGCCGGGCCTCCCGGCGCTCCAGATAGTCCTCCGCCTGAAAATCCTTGACCTCTCCGGCCACCTTGACCTTCATTTTGGAGGTGTCGTACTGCTGGATGGTATCGATTCCGCACACACCGGCCTTGGCGGCGGTCCAGGACTCCTCGGCTGTCTTGCCGATGGGTGTGATGGCGCCCATGCCGGTGATGACAACGCGTCGTTTTTCCATACTGTTCCTTCCTTTCGGAGAGCTTATACCGCCATGCCGCCGTCTACACAGAGGACCTGGCCGGTGATATATCCCGCCTCCTCGGCGGCAAAGAAAGCCACGGCCCGAGCCACGTCCTCGCACTGTCCCAAGCGGCCCATGGGGATGGATTTCAGGAGAGCCTCCCGCGCGGCCTCGGGCAGCACGGCAGTCATATCAGTGTCGATAAAGCCGGGAGCCACCAGATTTACGGTGACGTTTCGGCTGGCCAGCTCCTTGGCGATGGACTTGCTCATGCCAATGAGTCCGGCCTTGCTGGCGGCATAGTTGGCCTGGCCGGGATTGCCCCGCAGGCCCACCACGCTGGAGAGGTTGATGATGCGCCCGTAGCGCTGCTTCATCATGGGCCGGTAGGCCGCCTTCATGCAGAGGAAGGCGCCCTTCAGGTTGGTGTCTACCACGGCGTCAAACTCCTCCTCCTTCATCTGGAGGGCCAGCTTGTCTTTCGTGATGCCCGCGTTGTTGACCAGGATGTGGAGGGAACCAAAGGTCTCGATGACCTGCTTCACCATGGCGTCCACCGCCGCGGCATCGGCCACGTCGGCCTGGACGGCAAAGGACTCCACCCCCAGCGCGCGGCATGCGGCGGCCACTTCCTCGGCGGCCTGGGCGTTTCCGGCATAGTTGACCGCCACATTGGCCCCCTGACGGGCCAGCTCCAGGCACACGGCCCGGCCGATGCCACGGCTGCCGCCGGTGACCAGGGCGTTCTTTCCGGTGAGATTCATCGTTATGCTCCTTTCAGCGCGGCAAGGACCCCGTTCAGGTCCTCCACGGTGTCAATGGAATAGGTGGTCACATCCTTGACCGTCTTGCGGACAAAGCCCGAGAGAGTCTTGCCCGGACCGATCTCCACGAAGGTGTCCACCCCGTGCTCGGCCATGCGGCGGATGGTGTCCTCCAGGTAAACGCTGCTCTGGACCTGGCGCTCCAGCAGACCCGGGATGGTGTCCCCCTCGCCCAGCACATCTCCCTTGCAGTTGAAGAGGACGGGGAAGGACATGGCGTGGAAGGATACGGTCTGGAATTTCTCCCGCAGGGCATCCCCGGCGGGGGCCATGAGGGAGGTGTGGAAGGGACCGCTCACCTTCAGGGGGACCACCCGGCGGGCGCCCGCCTCCTTGGCCAGCTCCCCGGCTTTCTCCACTGCCGCGGCGTCCCCGGCAATGACCAGCTGCCCGGGGCAGTTGTAGTTGGCAATCTCGGCCACCCCCAGCGCGGAGGCGGCGTCACAGGCGGCCTGGAGCTTTTCCCGCTCCAGATGAAGCACCGCGGCCATGCCGCAGGTGCGGCCGGTGACGGCCTCGGCCATGGCCTTGCCCCGGAAGGCCACCAGCTCAATGGCGGTCTTGGGGTCGAACACGCCGGCGGCAGTGAGGGCAGAGTACTCCCCCAGGCTCAGTCCGGCGGCCATGGCGGGGTGGATGCCCGCCTGGTAGAGCAGCCCTGTCACGCCGGCGGCAAAGGCCACCATGCAGGGCTGGGTGTATCGGGTATCGGAGAGCTGCTCCTCCGGGCCCTCAAAGCAGAGCTTTTTCAGGTCAAAGTCCACGGGTGCGGCGTCAAACACGTCCCGGAACAGGGGGAACTGCTCGTAGAAATCCCGGCCCATGCCTACATGCTGGGCGCCCTGGCCGGCGTATAAAAAGGCGAGTTTCATAGTGCGCTCCTCGTTCATTGATCTGGGACGGATACCGTCCCGGTTATCTGGACTGGTTCAGCGCCCGCAGGCAGGCCTCAGACTGGGCCTGGAGCTCCTCAAAGATGGCGCGCAGGGGACGGATGCTGTGGACCATACCGGCCACCTGTCCGGCCATGAGGCTGCCGGTGCGGGTATCGCCGTCAAAGACGGCCCGTCGCAGGCTTCCCAGGGTAAAGTGCTCCAGCTCCATCTTGTCGGCGCCGGCCTTCTCCCGGGCCAGGTAGTCCTTGGTCATCTGGTTCTTGATGACCCGGACCGGGGCGCCCACCGAGCGGCCGGTGACCACGGTGGAGCGGTCCTTGGCGGCAATGACCGCCTGCTTGTAGTTCTCGTGGATGGGGCACTCCTCGCTCACCAGCAGACAGGTGCCCAGCTGTGCGCCGCAGGCGCCCAGGGCATAGGCGGCCAGCAGCTGACGGCCGTCGGCAATGCCGCCGGCGGCGATCACGGGGATGTCCACCGCATCGCACACCTGGGGGACCAGGGCCATGGTGGTGGTCTCACCCACATGGCCGCCGCTCTCGGTGCCCTCGGCAATGACGCCGTCCACCCCGGCCTTGGCCATCATCTTGGCCAGAGAGACCGCGGAGACCACGGGGAAGACCTTGGCCCCCGACTCCTTCCACATGGAGACATAGGGACCGGGGCTGCCCGCGCCGGTAGTGATGACCGCCACCTTCTCCTCGGCGGCGATCCGGGCCAGTTCGTCGGCCTGGGGATGCATGAGCATGATGTTCACGCCGAAGGGCTTATCGGTCAGGGTGCGGCACAGATGGATGTTCTCCCGGAAGGACTCCGGGCTCATGCCGCCCGCGCCGATGAGGCCCAGGGCGCCCGCGTTGGAAACGGCAGCGGCAAATCCGCCGGTGGCGATGTTGGCCATGCCGCCCTGGATAAAGGGGAACTCGGTCCCCAGGATCTCGTTGAGTTTCATGTAAACCTTCCTTTCGGAGTGGGGGAGACAGCCCTTACCACTCGAACAGGGCGCCGCCCCAGGTGAGGCCCGCGCCAAAGGCCACGGCCAGCACCTTCTGTCCCCGCTTGAGCAGTCCCTGTTCCACCATCTCGTCCAGCGCGATGGGAACGGAGGCGGCGGAGGTATTGCCGTAGCGCTCCATATTCTGATAAAACTTCTCCAGCGGGGCGTGGAGACGCTTGGCCGCCGTCTCAATGATGCGGCGGTTGGCCTGGTGGGGGACAATCCAGTCGATGTCGTCCAGGGTCAGGCCGCTCTTGTCCAGCAGTGTACGGGCACAGGAGGGCAGGGCATCCACCGCGAAGCGGTAGACGCCTGGGCCGTCCATGTGGATATAGGTGGTCTCGGGGCCGGGACCGTTGAGCCAGAGCACCTCGGCGTTGCCCCGGCTGCCCAGGTCGGCATGCCAAAGCCGGTCCTCCAGCGCCAGCACTGCCGCGCCCGCGCCGTCTCCGAAGAGGACGCAGGTGCTCCGGTCGGTCATGTCGATGACCCGGCTGAGCTGGTCACAGCCAATGAGAAGGGCGTACTTTTTCTTCTCCTCCAGGGCCAGCATGCCCCGGACGGTCTCCAGACCGTAGAGGAAGCCGGTACACCCGGCGCTGATGTCATAACAGGGGATGTTCTCGGGCAGTCCCAGCGCGGCCTGCACCAGGCAGGCGTTGGAGGGAGAGGCGTGGTCGGGGGTGCAGGTGGCCACGATGCACCCGGCCAGCTCCTCCGGCGCAATGCCGGCGCGCTCCAGGGCCAGACGGGCCGCTCCGACGCAGAGGTCTACTGCGGTCTCCCCCTCGGAAAAATGCCGCTCGCCAATGCCGGTGCGGGTGCGGATCCACTCGTCGTTGGTATCCACGATGCGGCTGAGATCGTCGTTGGTCACGACCTTCTCCGGCACATACCGGGCGATGGATACAAAACGCAGTCCTCTCATAGGGCCTCCTTTCGGGCGTTGAGGCCCATTTCACGGAATTTCTGATAGCGGTGGGCAGCGGGAGAGCGCAGCTTGAGCAGCTGGACCAGATGGGTGTGGATGGCCCGGTCCACCGCGCGGTAGACGCTCTCCGGCTCCAGATGGGCGCCGCCCAGGGGCTCGGGGATGACCTCGTCGGCCACGCCCAGCCCATGGAGGTCGGCGGCGGTGAGCTTCATGATCCCGGCGGCCTCGCCTGCACGGCTGGAGTCCTTCCAGAGGATGGAGGCAAAGCCCTCAGGGGAGAGCACGGAGTAGACCGCGTTCTCCAGCATGAGCACCCGGTTGGCCACGGCCAGCGCCAGGGCGCCGCCGCTCCCGCCCTCGCCGATGACCACAGTGATCACCGGCACCTCCAGAGCGGACATCAGGGCCAGGCTGGAGGCGATGGCCTCTCCCTGACCGTGGGCCTCGGCTTCCAGTCCGGGGTAGGCGCCGGGGGTGTCCACAAAGGTGATGATGGGACGGCCGAACTTTTCCGCCTGCTTCATGAGCCGCTGGGCCTTGCGGTAGCCCTCCGGGGAGGGCATGCCGAAGTTGCAGGCCATGTTTTCCTCCAGATTTTTTCCCTTCCGGTGGCCCAGGACGGTGACCGGAAGGCCGTGGTAGAGGGCCACGCCGCCCAGAATGCTGGGGTCCTCCCGGCACAGCCGGTCCCCCTTGCACTCAAAAAAGTCGGTAAAGAGGGCCTGGATGAAATCCGCGGTCCCCGGACGCCCGGTGTGGCGGGCCAGGTAGACCCGGTCCTCAGGGGTACAGTCCCGGCAGGCCTGGAGAAGCTCCTCCTTGTCCCGGAGAAGCTGGGAACGGCGGATCTGGGAGGCGGCGTCCGCCGCATCTCCCAGGGCGGCGAGCTCCTGGTCCATGACCGCCATCTTGGCTTCCACTTCTTTAATCACGGAGCTTGCCTCCCTTCTCGTGGAGTGTGAGGAGGAGGGAGATGGTCTCCCGCATCTGGGCCCGGGGGACGATCTGGTCCACAAAGCCGTGCTCCTCCAGATATTCGGCCCGCTGGAAGCCCTCGGGGAGCTTCTGGCCGATGGTCTGCTCAATGACCCGGGGCCCCGCAAAGCCGATGAGGGCCCCCGGCTCGGCCAGGGTATAGTCTCCCAGCGAGGCAAAGGAGGCTGTCACCCCGCCGGTGGTGGGGTGGGTAAAGACCGAGATGTAGAGTCCGCCGGACTGGGAGAACTTCTCCAGCGCAGCGCTGGTCTTGGCCATCTGCATGAGGGAGAGAATGCCCTCCTGCATCCGGGCGCCGCCGCTGGCCGAGAAGATGACCAGCGGAAGGCGCTGCTTCCGGGCCAGTTCCACTGCCCGGGTGATCTTCTCGCCCACGGCCACCCCCATGCTTCCCATGAGGAACTGGCTGTCCAGCACGGCGGCGATGATGGGGCGGCCGTTGACCTTGCCCTTGGCCGTGACCACTCCCTCCGTGAGGCCGGTGGTACGCCGGAGCTGGGCCAGCTTCTCATCATAGCCGGGGAAGTTCAGCACATTGGGCATGGAAAAGCGCTCGTCCAGCTCCTGGAAGGTGTGGGGGTCCAGGAGCATGGACAGGCGCAGATAGGCACCGATTTTGTGGTGATGGCCGCACTGGGGGCACACATACAGGGCCCGGACCAGGTCCCGCTTGGAGATGGCCGCCCCGCAGGCGGGACATTTCTCAAAGACCGCGGCCTCCGGGCGCTTGACTGCGGCCTTTTCCCGCAGTCCCCGCTGCTGCTGGAGCTGCATGAGCCGCTCCCGGCGGGCACGAAAGAGGTGATTCAAGGCTTGCTCGCCTCCTTATACCTTAGTTGGATGCCCCGCCGCAGTCCCACGAGAGGATCTCGTCCATGTGTCCGGCCAGAAATCCCGTGTCGTACTGGCCCCGGACAAAATCGGGGTGGTGGAGCAGCAGGTGGGCAAAGTCGGCGGTGGTGGGATAGCCCTCGATGACCAGCTCGGCCAGCGCCCGGCGCATCCGGCGGATGGCCTCCAGCCGGGTGGGGGCGTGTACAATGAGCTTGGCCACCAGGGAGTCATAGAAGGGACTGACCTCATAGCCGTTATAGAGCAGGGTGTCCACCCGCACGCCGGGGCCTCCGGGCAGATGGAGGAAGCCGGTCCGGCCCGGACAGGGGCGGAAGCCGTGGCGGAAATCCTCGGCGTTGATGCGGCACTCGATGGCGTGGCCCCGGAGGACCACCTCGTCCTGCTCCACCGAGAGGGGGAGCCCCGCGGCAATGCGCAGCTGCTCCTTCACCAGATCCAGGCCGGAGACCAGCTCGGTGACCGGATGCTCCACCTGGATGCGGGTATTCATCTCGATGAAATAGAAGTGTCCCTCCTGATCCAGCACGAACTCGATGGTGCCGGCATTCACATAGCCGGCGGCTTTCGCCGCGGCCACGGCAGCCGCGCCCATGGCCTCCCGGAGCTCCGGGGTCAGGGCCTTGGAGGGAGATTCCTCCACCAGCTTCTGGTTCTTGCGCTGGATGGAGCAGTCCCGCTCCCCCAGGTGGATGACATGGCCCTGGGTATCGGCCAGGATCTGAAATTCAATGTGGCGGGGGTTGAGGATGAGCTTTTCCAGATAGAGCTCTCCGTTGCCAAAGCAGGCCTCGGCCTCACTTTTGGCCTCGTGGAAGAGCCGCTCCAGGTCCTCCGGAGCGTCCACCCGGCGCATTCCCCGGCCGCCGCCGCCGGCGCTGGCCTTGAGGAGGACCGGATAGCCGATGGTCCCAGCCAGGTCCAGGGCAGTCTGGGCATCGGGCACGGGACCGTCCGAGCCGGGCACCACAGGAACCTGGTGGGCCTGCATAAGGGCCCGGGCCGCCGACTTGTTGCCCATCTGCCGGATGATGTCGCCGCTGGGCCCGATGAAGGTCAGGCCGCACTTGGCGCACAGGTCGGCAAACTCAGCGTTCTCCGACAGAAAGCCGTATCCGGGATGCACGGCGTCGCAGCCGCTCTCGGTGGCGGCGGTGAGAAGGGCGGGGAGGTTGAGATAGCTCTCCGCCGCCCGGGCCGGTCCCACGCAGACCGCGCGGGTGGCCAGCTGGACGTGGAGGGAATCGGCGTCGGCGGTGGAGTACACCGCCACGGTCTCCACGCCCAGCTCCTGACAGGCGCGGATGACCCGCACCGCAATCTCGCCACGGTTGGCGATCAAAACGCGCTTGAACATGGTTCTCTCCTTACTTGAGGCGGAAGAGGGGCTGGTCAAAGCCCACCAGCTCTCCGTCCGACACCAGCACCTCGGCGATGATGCCGTCGGCGGGGGCGGGGACCTCGCTCATCATCTTCATGGCCTCCAGGATGCACACGGTCTGCCCCTTCTTGACCGCCGTGCCCACAGGGGCAAAGGGGGCGGCATCGGGGGAGGAGGCGGCGTAGAAGGTACCCACCAGAGGAGCCTTGATAAAGCTCCCCTCGGCTTCCGGGGCCGGGGCGGCCGGGGCAGGAGCAGCGGGGGCCGGAGCGGCCGGAATCACCGCACCCGGCACAGGGGCGGGAATGACCGCGGGCACCGCAGGCAGGGCTTTATCCAGCGCCAGGCGGAAATCCTTCTGCTCCAGCTCGAAATGCTGAATGGAGCTGGCCTCAAAACGCTCCATCAGCGCGCAAATCTCTTTGAAATCCATGGCTTAGGCGTGCTCTTCCAGGTAGCGGACAATGTCGCCCACGGTCTGCACGTCCTTGAGGACCTCGTCGGGCATGGCCACACCCAGCTCCTCCTCCAGAGCGGCGTTCAGATCCACCGCGTCCAGGGAATCCAGCTCCAGGTCCTCGGTCAGGCTGGCCTCCATGGTCACGCTCTCGGGATCACAGCTCAGGTTGGCAACGATGATATCACGCACTTTTTCAAACATAAAGAAACTCCTTCTGCGACAAGGTCGCCTGTTGTCGTTTTTTGCATTTTAGTTAAAAAAATTTAATTAAAATGATTTAAGCGTATTTTAGACAGTGGACGGCCAAATGTCAAGGGAAATTTTTCACTAGAATCCAGGGTATAAAAAATGGAGCGTCCGGGATGGACGCTCCATTTTCGTGCTCTCCGAGCCGGTTCAGGCCAGGATACACTCCATATCATACCATACGGCGCCGCCGTGGACCGACTGGGACACACCGCAGTTGGAAAAGCCGAATCGCTCATAGTAGTGGATCAATTTTTCCTTGCAGGTGAGCACCACACGGCGCTTTCCGGCCTGCCGGGCTTTGGCGAGATAGGCTTTCATCAGTTGGGCGGCCACCCCGTTCCGGCGGTACTCCGGCAGGACGGCCAGGCCCAGAATAGCCAAGCTCTCCCCCTCGCCGTCCGCTCCGCCCGGCTCGTAGATGGCATCGCAGATAAAGCGTTCCCGGGTGGCCGGACCATTGAGCAGTCCCACCACGCGTCCCTGTTCCTCGGCCACCAAAAACCACTCCGGGAAGGCGGCGATCCGGTACTGGAAGGCCGCGCGGGTGGCCGCCTCTGCCGGCGGAAAACCGGCGTTTTCCACCTGACAGACCGCATCCAGGTCGGTACTTTTCACGGTACGGATGACAATTTCCATATAAAATACAACCTTTCTGATCAGACTAAGGGATCAGCGCTTATTTCCGCTGTTGATAGAGAAAAGCTCCATCCGGAGGACGGATGGAGCTTTCAGAGTCTTACTTATTTCCCTTCAGGGCCTTCATACGGTCGGCGTGGCTGAGGATGCGCTTGCGCAGGCGCAGGTTCTCAGGCGTGACCTCCAGCAGCTCGTCGTCGCTGAGGAACTCCAGGCACTGCTCCAGAGACATCTGGCGGGGCGTGGTCAGACGCAGGGCTTCATCCGAGCCGGAGGCGCGCATGTTGGTCAGCTGCTTCTTCTTGCAGATGTTGACCGAGATGTCCTCCTGCTTGGGCGTCTCGCCCACCACCATGCCGGCGTAGACCGGGGTGCCGGGCCCGATGAAGAGGGAGCCGCGCTCCTGGGCGTTGAAGAGGCCGTAGGTCACCGCCTCGCCGGTCTCGAAGGCCACCAGGGAGCCAGTGGCACGGCGGGCGATGTCGCCCTTGTAGGGGGCGTAGCACTCAAAGACCGAGGCCATGATGCCCTCGCCCTTGGTGTCGGTGAGGAACTCGTTGCGGTAGCCAAACAGGCCACGGGCGGGAACCAGGAACTCCAGCTTCATCCGCTCGCCCACCGGGTTCATCTCCAGGATCTCACCCTTACGGGAGCCGATCTTCTCCATAACGGCGCCCACGGAGTCAGCAGGCACATCCACCACCAGGCGCTCAATGGGCTCGCACTTCTTGCCGTCGATCTCCTGGTAGAGCACGCGGGGGGGAGAGACCTGGAACTCATAGCCCTCACGGCGCATGGTCTCGATCAGGATGGACAGAGACATCTCGCCGCGGCCGGCCACGTTGAAGGAGTCGGTGTTCTCGGTCTCGGTGACCCGGAGGGAGACATCCTTCAGGGTCTCCCGGAAGAGGCGCTCCCGCAGCTGGCGGGAGGTGACAAACTTGCCCTCACGGCCGGCGAAGGGGGAGTCGTTGACCGAGAAAGTCATCTCGATGGTGGGGGCGGAGATCTGCACGAACTCCATGGGCTCCACCGCGTCGGGGGCACAGATGGTGTCGCCGATGGTGATGTCGCCGATGCCGCTCATGGCAATGATGTTGCCGGCGGAGGACTCGGTCACCGGCACCTTGCCCAGACCGTCAAACTCGTAGAGGGAAACCGCCTTAGCCTTCTTGGCAGGCTCGTCGGGGGTGTGGAAGTTGCACACCGCGATCTCCTGGTTCTGCTTGATGGTGCCCCGCTCAATGCGGCCGATGGCGATGCGGCCCACGAACTCGTTGTAGTCGATGGAGGAGACCAGCATCTGGAAGGGAGCATCCACATCGGCCTGGGGCGCGGGGATATAGTCCACGATGGTCTCAAAGAGGGGAGTGAGGTCCGTGCCGGGCACATCGGGGGAGTAGGAGGCGGTGCCCTGACGGCCGGAGCAGAACAGGGTGGGGGACTCGAACTGCTCGTCGGTGGCGTTCAGGTCCAGCAGCAGCTCCAGCACCTCGTCCATGACCTCATGGATGCGCTGGTCGGGGCGGTCGATCTTGTTGACCACCACGATGACCTTGTGGCCCAGCTCCAGGGCCTTGGAGAGCACGAAGCGGGTCTGGGGCATGGGACCCTCGGCGGCGTCCACCAGCAGGATGACGCCGTTGACCATCTTCAGGATACGCTCCACCTCGCCGCCGAAGTCGGCATGGCCCGGGGTATCCACGATGTTGATCTTGACATCTTTATAGTGCACGGCGGTGTTCTTGGCCAGGATGGTAATGCCGCGCTCGCGCTCCAGGTCGCCGGAGTCCATGACGCGGTCCACCGTGGCCTGGTTTTCACGGTAAATGCCGCCCTGCTTGAGCATCTCGTCCACCAGGGTGGTCTTGCCATGGTCGACGTGCGCGATAATGGCTACGTTTCTCAGTTTGGTATTCTGCACGGTAAGCACCTCTTAAAACAAGTTGGTTTATGACCTCTCCCTCGAAAAACTAGCGCCGCCCGGTCCGGATCGCCCGCTCCGGCACATGGTCCGGCGTCCCGCAGGGAGGGAGCTCCTGCGGCCGTGCCATGTTCGGCGGCTGCGGCAGCGCCGGATCAACCGCTCACATTTCGGTCTCCTCTGCACTGCCGCCCAATCAGCAGAGAATATTATAGGCTATGCCCGGTGGAAAAGCAACTTTTTTTACGTTTAAAGCCCTCTTTCAGCTATTTTCCCAATGCGTGTGTCAAAACCTGGGGTTCATACGTGCGCTTTTTGTCCTGGAGCAGGATTCCCTCTCAAATCGGCGGGGCGCTTCGCCGTTGACAGGCCCCTACGTTTCGGTTAAAATACAAATCGTGATCGGTAGATCCCGATCGATTCGCCCCTGTACCTCACCAGGATAGAGGGTCCGCCTCCTAAGGTTGTGCTCTACCAGCTGCCTTACGGGGAAAAGTGATCGTTGCCAGTCTCAATTTAATATAAGTCTCTGTAGCTCAGCAGGATAGAGCGTTCGCCTCCTAAGCGAAAGGCCGTGGGTTCGAATCCCGCCAGGGACGCCAGCAAACACGCCGAAAACCTTTGATTTATCAGGGTTTTCGGCTTTTCTTATTTCTGCGGCTTTTGTGGCTTTTTTGCAAAAAACCTTGGTTTGCTAACATTTGCTAACGAGATTTGGCCTTTTGCTAAGAAAGGCGGTAAGTCAGAGGTTCGATTTTTACCAAAGGAACTTGCAAACATTTGTTAGCAGAAATTAGAGGAAGTTGCAAACAAAATCGCGAATTTGCTAACATCGCTCAAAAATGCTTTCAGAACCTTGCTAACAAAAAAAGTGTTTGGTCACTGTGCAAAGTGGTTCAAACGAAGAAAACCTCTCACAAAGTGAGAGGCGTTCTTCTGAGGGAGGGACTTTATAAAGCTTTTGCCAGCTGCTTGAGCAGTGCGGCAGTTTCGGGATTTTTAAGCAGTTCCAGTATCTTCGCTGCATCACTTTCATCACTTTCAGTGACGGCAGTATCCGCAGTTTTAGGCTCTGTATCTTCAACAGGGTCAGGGGTCTTGGATGAGTAAAATGCTTCCTCCAATCGCTGAGCGTTTATGCAGCGATCCTCGTCGATGATGTGAGAGTAGACATCTGCAACCATTTTTACCTGAGCATGACCAGAGTCGCCCTGGACGGATTTCATATCGCCACCATTGAGTTTCAGCTTGTAGGTGATACTGGAGTGACGGAGAGAATGGAATACAACATGAGGCAGTCCGTTTTCTTTGATAAGTTTATTGAAAGCACGGTTAATCACCTGGCTTTCCATCGGACGGCCATTGCTGGAGCAAAAGACCAGGTTATTGTCGATGTATTCATCTCCAAACAGATCCATCAGCTCATCAATTTCTTTTTTTCTCTCTACCAGCATATAGGCAACTGTTTTCGGCAGGTACACGCGGCGAATACTGGTTTTGGTTTTAGGCTCTTTCAGGACCAGAGCAGTATGGGTACTGGCTATGCAAGGTGGAAACTTCTTAATAACACCTTTGTCGCTCAAATCGTCCAATGCACCTCGTGTAACCCGTTGCAGCTCTTTGTTGACGAATATATAAGCTGAACCATTTTCTATGCTCTGTGGTGCAATATCAATGCAGTCCCAGGTAAGGCCCAGCATTTCACCAATGCGTAAAGAGCAGGAGAACGCCAGATTTAAGGCAAGGGAGAGGATAGGATCATCACAGACTTCCATAGCCTTGCTCAGCGTTTCGGCAGTCCATATATCCCGTTCTTTATGTTCTTCTTTGGGAAGTGTCGCATTCAGGACAGGGTTACGGCTGATTAGTTCCCAACGCACCGCCTGATTAAAGGCACTGCGAAGTAGCTTGTGAATTTCTCTTACTGTATGCGGGGTCAGATATTCGCTTGTGGGTTTGCGGTTGTTGACGCTTACCGTTTTCACAGAGAGCAGATCACGGTAATACTTATCCATCATCCTTGGAGTGATGTCGGATAGTAACATATCTCCGATAATAGGAGTTATGTAGTTTCTCGCCAGACCACGGCGGCTTTCATATGTTGACATTGCCCAGGTATTTACACCATAGATGGACATATATTCATCGAGCAGATCGTTCAGGGTCTTTGCCGTAGGAATAAAGAAGGTTCCAGAGTCCTGCTCATACTCAATTTGCTTTTTTCGTTTTTTTGCTTCTGCATTTGTGCTGAAGGTTTCCCAACGCTGTCTGCGTTTTCCGTTTTCATCTGTGTAATCATACACCACAGAATATTTGCTTTTACGCTTCACGATAGATGCCATTTTCATTGCTCCTTTCTGAGATTTTCACATAATGAGTTTGCTTTTGATACCAGGCTTCAAAACTGCTGGTAATGATACGAATTCTTCGATCAACCAAGGTCGTCTCAAAATAGCCCCTTTTAACAAGGTCATAAGCTGTGCCAGATTTCAGCCCCAAAAGATCCGCCATTTCCGGAACTGACATCGTAGTATGCCTCCATTTCTCTCCGGGCGGTGTACCATCCACTTTTTTATAGTGGAACTGGCCGGCATACCAATCTTCAAAGCTATCCAGCATAACTCTCATTCGTCCGGCCACTTGAATTGTTTTGAAATAGTTCTTTTTAACCAACCAGTAGGATTCTACTTTACCAAGCCCAAGCATTTTGCCCATCTCTGGTACAGACATACTGGTCTTTACTCTTTGTTTTTGCATGGCTTTTGCCTCCTCTATAAAGTTTTTCTTGCTATGGCCTCATTGTAAGAGAAAGCAGAAAAAAAGTTAAGGATGTCGATTTGGAGATCGGCATCCTTGACAAATCATTCATCTGCGTGATCCAGCCAGTCATCAAAGCTCTTTTTGGAAATGCGGATATGACCGCCGACTCTGACGCTGTGGAATACACCCTGTTTTACCAGATTATATGCTGTGGGACGACTGATACCCAGAATGTCCTGAATCTCATCGACCGTATAGGTTCTTTTGTCATAGCTGACAGGATTTTGTTCATTAAAGCGGTTCAATTCCGCAATTCTTGCTTCAAACATAAAAACGCCTCCTTTATCCGGTAAGTGGCCTTACGGAGCCTCCATTTCCTCCGGAATATGAATATCTAAACTAACTTGCAGAGCATCATCAATCGCTCTCATTTCTTCGCGAGATACGCGCCCAATGTACGATAAAACACGCCTTTTATCAATCGTTTTAATTTGCTCCAGCAGAACAACAGATTTCAGTCCAAGCTCTGGAACGCTCTCCAGTGCATAGTGTGTGGGCAGCTCCTTTTTCTTAATCCATTTACTGGTGAGTGGAGCTACGATCAAAGTGGGGCAGAAAAAATTCCCCACATTGTTTTGAAGAACCAGGACAGGACGGGTGCCGCCTTGCTCTGATCCAAAATAAGGGTTCAAATTGGCATAATATAAATCCCCACGCTTATAAATCCAATCTTCTTTCATGTTCATCCTCCTATGTTTTGAGATTTGATTATGTAAGAAGGAGGCTCTGCAAATTACAGAGTCTCCTTCAATTTAGCGCCTGTTTTATCCCTTACTTGTCCACGACACCCCAGGGATTTGGGTAATCATTAAGCCGCAGGTGGCTGGCCTGCTTCTCAGGAGTTTCACCTCCACTTCGTTTGGTCTTACCCATGGCCTGCGACGGTTATTATCACGCTCGGACTATGGCTGTAAGAGAGCTTTCCTCCTTGTTATGCCATGACCGGATGCCATCCGATGTATTCCAGCCTGATATATTTCTGATAAACCGAAAACTCATCTATACAGCAAAAATGGGTTGGCCTGTTATGCGAGTGGCAGCTCTCAGAAAATATACCGCTGATGTAGCGGCTATTACGCCCAAAGAGGATCAAACTTAATGATTCGTATATGAGGTTGTCAAGGTGCAAGTGAAAGGATTTCCCTCTCACTTGCTACTGCCACTTTTTTAGAAAATCGCAACCAACTTTTTTATTTTTTCTTCAATTTTTTTCAATCGCTTATCTGCGGCTTGCCGAGTAATACCATATCGTTGGGCTAAACAAGTTGCATTTGGTATTTTCATTTCATAATAGGACAATATAAAATCTCGTTCTGCTGGACTCAGTTTCAATAGAGCTTGGTGTAAATCCTCAAGAAGTAAATTCTGAATAGCTTGTTCCGCAGTATCAACAGATTCATCCACAAACAAATCTGTATCCTGATAACCTTCCTCTGTGCCGTCACGATCTCCCACATGAGAAGCCGGGAATATAGAGCGACTTTTCTCATGTTCCTGGAGATAGCGGCTGTGGCGGTCCTCCTGTTGGTATTTTTCAAAATCTTTGCGAGAACATTCCATGATAATGCGGTCATCTTCATCACGGAACATTTTGACTGTTTCAACAAAAAAGCGCCCAGTAAAGCAACCATTGCGGCGTGCCTTACTGAACGCTGAAAAACTGATTTCCTCCCATTCCTGTGGGCTGTTATTTTTCCAAATGAATACTCTCGTCATATCCTTTCCTCCGTTCAAATTCTTGGTAGTCAGCGAATTTGAACGGTGTCATGGATATTTTGCTATGTACGCCTCCCAGCGCATACCGGCCTCCTAATACCGGGCAAAGAAAAAGGCCGGAAGTGTTTTCACCTCCAGCCATGTTCCTGCCGCCATATTGCAGCAGGAATGAAAAAAGCCCGGTTAATGCCGGGCCTTATGTAGAAATGTATTCAATTTAGCGCATTCCTGCCACTATAACAAGTATAGCAGGTCGGAAGTCGGAAGGGAGTAGGGATTAGGTCGGGGATTTGTCGGGATTTAGTCGGGATTTAGTCGGGGCAGCTCCTCCAGGACTTCTGGAATAGAATATCCAAACAAGCAAACAGAAAATAAATAGATGGCTTCTCGTTTTCGGTCATAAAAGACACTGCGCTCTATATTTAGTTCTTCCAGCAATTCTTTCTCTGTACTGTTGAACCGATAGATAAATTGCTTAGTCAAAATTTCATAGTAAAGTTCTCCTCGATCCGGATACCGTTTCAGACGAAGGAGTGCACGGTCAATAATATTGACCAGCATTTGATTTTGAACAAGGCAGCAAACTTTTTCTTCAAAGGCTTGCAGTTCAATATCTGGTGCAAAATTTTCAAGATAGCAGAGGCCAGACTCTATATCTTGTTCTCCCATAATCCAAGCAGTTTCTTGTAATTCTTCTGCCCGTTCACTCAGAACCCAGACTACATCACGGTAAATCTTTAGAATCAGCTTACTTCTATGAAACGCAGCGTCGCTGTTAAGCCCCAAAGCTGTTAGCCTGCTGTTACATTTTTGGATTGTTGTGCTTTCTTTTCTCATAGAACATCCCTCCTTGTTCGCAATATTGCGAACATATTAGGTACAAAATAGCATAGCAGAGGAGCGTGAGAGAGGGCAGTGCCTCTCTCTATTCCCCCATTTGGTTATATCAGGTTTCTGGATTTTAGACGAATCTGCATTGCTTGCTTGGAAACCTCAAAAATATTTGCCATTTCAGCAATGAGCTGTTCATCTGTCCGGCCTATTTTAAGCCGGTAAAAACATTTTTTGATCTGCGGTAAAGGCATCAGCAGAGCAGAAGCCAGAGTATCCGCCTGACGCTCAATTATGCCATGACTTTCGTCGGAAGAAACATTTCCGTTATAAGCAGCAACATCTCCAGTACCAGAGTACAACTTCTTATGTAGTACCCAATGAGCCAGCTCATGGGCACAGGTAAAACGGAGCCGCCCTAATTTTGACGGATCACAAAGCCGTTCATCAATTAAGATTGTACCGGCTCTTACTGCAATCATTCGATACTGTCTCTGTATCTGGTCATATAAGACAACAGCACCGTCATCGAAAATTGTTTCCCCTAATATCTTGGGGTTTTTTCTTAGTGTATGAAACTCCAGGATTAGATCAAACTTTGTCTCGATAATGGTTTCGATTGGCACAGGACATGGTTGCCCGGATAGCAGAGAGGGATCATATTCCATCAGGATTTTTCGCCCTACTGCCTCGATTGCTTCTGTACGGATTTGTGGAATTGACAAAGCTCTCCCCCCTATCGTTTACGCTCCTTTAGCATTTTCATAAATGTCTGCCATTCTTCATCGGTAGCATCTACTTCTTTTGCCACACGCAAGGCTGCCCGAACAATATCTTTTTCCATGATATAGTCTGGCAAATCAGCAGATACTGTATTGCGTGATTTTGCAGCCAGATCCAAAAGCAACTCATGTTCTGATTTATCCAAATTCAGAAAGGCAGAGATGCGTTCCACAAAATCTCCATTGGGTGCAGGACGGCGGCTTTGCTCAATATCACACAGATAACCGTAAGCAATATTCAAATGCTTGGCTGTATCGCGTAAATTGAATTTGTGCGCCTTGCGTTTCTCGGCTATAAATGATCCAAAAGTTATATTGCCCACAGCATTCACCTCTCATTTGTTCGACGAACTGCGAACATCTTGCTTATATTGTATATCGAACATCTGTTCACTTCAAGGATAAAAATTTCATTTGAAAAGAGGTGTTAAAAATCAATAACACCTCTTTTGCGCTATATAAATTCCTGAGCGATTTGCTGCATTTCCGTAATGCACTCTTTGGGAGAGAGAATTTTTATTTTCCCTTTGAATTTGAATATCCAGCCATAAAAAGTTCCACTGGGGTTCACTTCAATTTTGGCTGTGAAGTGTGTATCATCATACCTATCAACAGCAGCATCTTCTCCATAATGATCTATGATTACTCTCATCAATTCGTTTTCACATAGAAGGGTTACTTCCTTCGATGACTCCGATGTAAACATATCAACCATTTTATTTGTATAGGAGGCTACATCAAATCCCTCTATCGGCATAAAGTAAGTTTCCAGATTTTCTACACTTGTTAGCCGATCTACACGGAAGTGAGCAATTTTCTGATGCTTCAGAGAAAATCCAATCAAATAGTAATGGTCATTTTTCCATTCAAGCGCATAAGGATTTACGACATAATAATATCCATCATGCTTTAAGATTTTCTTTTTTTCTTGAGTATATTCATAGTATTGGAACCGAATTTGCTGATGGTTTCCAATCGCTGTTTGGATATTGTCAATGATGTAGTAAACCTTTTCATTATGCGGTTTGACACGGCTGGATAAAGCAGCAAATTTTTGAAGCTGCTTTGCCTGATGTAGACTGGTCAGACGGCATAATTTCTGCACCAGCTCCTCAGACTTCTTGGCAGAAATGATCTTCGAGGATGCTACTGCGTCTGTCAGCATTTTCAGTTCTGGATACTCAAACAGGCGGTTTCCCATAAAATATTGGTTTTGGGTACTCTTAACCACCACAATATCAATCCCCGCATCGATCAGCGCATTGGTATCTGCGTAAACAGTCTGCCGCACTGCCTGAATTCCTTTTCCATTCAGATGGGCAATGATGTCAGATACTGTGGCGGGATGGTTTTCATCGGTCCGCTCATAGAGAAACCGGAGTAATTCCAGTATCCGCATATTTGTTGAATTCTGCATACTTCACCTCCTCGATTCTTAAAATGGCCTATTTTGTATGGTGTCCAGCCCCAAAGACCAGAAGCAGGGCGACAGCACAGAGAAGCAGGCCGATCCAATTTCGATCTATAATCAGCTTGATCACCGCCACAAGCAGAAGTCCGCCTACCAGGAGCACAACGCCATTCATTCAGCGTCCTCCCGAAGCATAGTTTCCCATGTTGATGTCCAGCACCCCTCTGGGCGGCTGGATCAAGGCATCTTCATATTGGCACTTCCACTGGATCTCCCGGCACATCTGGCCATCCGCCACGCCGTCTATGGTTTCCCCATCCTCAATGGGGTTATCATGCTCCAGAATATAGGACGCTGCATTATAGGCGTGGTTTACCACCCAGTTGGGGTCCATGCCGTGGAAGTGGTACTGGAGATCCGGCAAAAACAGGGTGCTCATGCCCACCGTGTCGATGAGCATATCCTCCGTGCCCTCGATGTTGAAGAAACGGACATTGACGCCAAAGCGGATGAACCGATCCGGCCCCTCAATCTGATGGGAGCGCACATCCTCTGCCAGAAACAGCTTACCGCAGTTCTGGAAATAGAACGCCTCACAGGTGGGGTACAGCTCTGCCAGAGCCTCCAGAAAGTCGGCATCCAGGTTGGCACGCTCCAGCGCTGGAAGCGCCGCAGTCAGCATATCGGTGGCCACCACCTGATATTTGCACTCCCGGAAGATCCGGTCACGGTCCTCCTGGCAGTCCCACATCTGGCTCATCAGAAAGGCATCAAAGCCTTTGCCCTTGAACTTGTCGCATTTCATCACCATCAGCTGTACCGGGCACTTGCCGTCCTGAAATTCCGCGACATGATCCAGGGCGGCAAAGCCGGCCATTTTCTTATCATAACAGAAGCACTCTGTTGATCCGATGTGCTTCTCCATTATGGCAGTCATTTTTTCTTTATCCGGCATTTCTACCGGCTCTTTGAACAGCATCTGAATGAGATAGGGACCTCCGGGCTGGGGGCCTTTTTTGTCGTCCAGATTTTGCTGGAAAGCTTTATTGCTCATTTGGTTTCCTCCTTAATAATCAAGCAGGATAGGCACCTGCTGTTCCTCGGCAAACCGCATGGCCCGCCAGAACATGGAGAAGGCGAACTTGGCCAGGGATTGGGTGTCATACTGGGTGTGTTCCGGGATGTCTGCCTTGCTGTACTGTCCATCTGAGTCTACGGTTCCATCTACCGGGTATCCCTCCGTGTCTGCCCAGCCAAGGATGGTGTCCTCATCGGCCTGCCATGCCAGCTGGTTCAGCTTTTCCAGCTCCTTCCGCAGTCCGCCCAAGGTGGCGATAGCGGCGGTGTCATCGGTAGGCAAGGACCCTTGGAACAGAAAGCTGTCAGAAAGAGGGAGCCACCAGGTAGCCCCACGAAACAGGGACCACACCCGCTCCTCATCTGATGCAAGGCGGGCGACCAGAGGATGCTCCCCGAAGATCCAGTCCTTCTCCACGGTGGAAGGCACCGGTTCCTCGTATGTACGACAGGCGGCCACCAGCAGCATAGCGCCAAAGGCATCCCAATCCGGCTTATCGGTGTAATAGGGCCGCTCGTTGTCCTCCGGCCATGGAGTGTAGGGCGGTTGGTTCGGCTGGGAAATGGCGGCTAAGATCTGATCCCGCCAGTTCTCCACCGCCGCCTGAACCTCGGCCGAGGACAGCTCCTCCTCGTTGTCGGCGGGTTCTCCATCCGGGGTGATGCGGTTGAAAGAGTATCCGTTTTCCTCCGCCCACTGCTGCACAACAGTTTTCCAGTTGTGAGAATAGTACCGGGTCAGCGTCCCGGCGTAGATGTCAAGTCCCATAGTAATGTCTCCTTTTCAATCAAAATCCATCCAGACCAGGTGTTTTCCGCAGTGGAGGCACTGGAACAGATAGCATTGCAGATGCCCGCCATTGACGGATTCCCGGATCATTCCCTTCTGCTCCTCGTCCCACATGGGGTCGTCCAGCACCTCCTCCAGCACACCCAGTGCCCGCAGTTCTCTGGCTCCCACATTACCCAAATAGGCGCAATAGTCACCACAATGGGCGCGCCAGTATTCCTGCTGCCAGCCGGAGTAGCCGGGGGTGCGGTGGATCAACTCGTCCAGCTTCTCCGGATCGTCTACACCATCGTCCACAGAGAAATCATCTTGAAAACTACCGTCATATTTCCGGGCTGCTTCGCCGTTGGCGATGCACTCTGGGCACAGATATGCAATATCCTCCACTGAAAAGAACGGATTGGTATAGAAAATATGGGTCGTCTTGCCACAGCAGTCGCAGACAACGCCGTCTGCGGATTCCTCAAAAGCCCCAGTTTCCAGAGGGTTTGGGTGATACCGGAAGGCGGGCAGGCCCAGCTGGGCCTGCCGTTCCTTCTCTTTCTGCTTTTCCTCCGGCGTTTTGGGCTTGGGGAGAGCATAATGATTGCCCCAGTTGTCCGCATAGTCCTTCAGCGTGCCCAGCCGCTTGAGGGTCTTTTTATCGGAACGATTTCCGATTTGGCAGAGCAGTTCATAGGCATCCTTTTTGAAGTCCAGTAGATCATACACATCCACCAGCACTTCTTTGGCCTGCTGATCCTCACTCTGCTCAAGTTCTTCCTTGAAGGTATATAGAGCGCGGACACTGTCCGGACCTTCATTGGTCGCAACAAACTGTTTTTTTAGTTCGATATAGGTTTTTTGATATTCTGTCATTGGTCGCACCTCCCATCAATCCCACCAGAAATACCAGACGGTGGACTGCCACAGGACAGCTGCCAAGGAGCCAATGCTTCCATCCTCATTCTGATCCAGATCTGGGCAGAAACCATATTGCTCCACAGCCACCTCCATAGCTCTTTCCTTGGAAATCGGAGTTGGAAGTTCAAACTCCAATTCATCGTGGCTCATGGCGGCAGGGATGGCACCATGTTGCTCGAACCAGTATTTCGCCACTGCCATCAGGTCCGGTGTGTCGGGACACTCATTCCAATTTCCAAAGGGCAGGTAGGCGAAGATCTCCCAGGGGTTCTTTACCGGAATTTTAGCCAGAATGAGCGGATATGTCATTCCGGTATCATCGTTCCAATAGTTTGCGAAGCGGTCGTTGGGTTCTCCGCCCTCCATCTCGCCCAGGACTTCCTCCTCCCAGTCCAGATCATCGTCCTCGGCTTCTTCCTTACGCTGGCCGGTCAATTCCTCCAAAACCGCCTTTCCATCTTTGACGGGAGCGGAGAGCATCTTCTTCCGATACTCCGTTACCGTTTTGAGGTCAAATTCATAGAAGTCCGCATCATGCTCCGGATCGGCGTTCATTACCAGACACTCCAACAGCGTTTCATCATCCGCCTGGATAAGCACGGGAACAAAGCCTTCCCGTACCCCCAGCCGCTGGGCGTAGCTGTATGCTGACATGATGGGGTCATCATCTGCCATGGACGGGAAATAGGTACACTCGCAGTCCAGATACTCCATGATGGCATGAGCCACCTCGGAAGGCTCCAGCGTGTCCTCGTCGAAGTCCTGTCCCTGCCAGTTTTCAAAGCGTTCTTCGATCACCTCTGCCATAGCCTGATAGTAGTCCTCGTCAAAGGGGATGAACAGGTAGGCTTCATCCTGGAACTCATCAGAGTGATACCGCTCCGGGCCGAAGAAGCGGAGGGCGTTGTCGTCAACATCGGCAGGATAGTAGGGGCTGTCGCCCTCTCCGTAGTAATAGCCTGCAAAGGCACGGCCTTGCTGATTGAACAGCACAGAGAACAGACAGCCGTCCAGCTCATCCCGGATAAACTCCCTCAGATCCACATTGGCAGGATCAGCTTTGACCTGTTTGGTCACTTCGCTGTATTCTTTCAAGAAGTCCTCGCTCATCAGGTCGTGCTCCATACACCAGCGCAGGTAGATGGCCATGTGGTTATAAGCATTGATGGGGTCAATAGGCAGTTCCTTCTCCTCAATGCTCTCGATATGATAGGAAGCATCGTCCATCTCACCGTCAAAATCATCATTGGAAAGGGTGCCACGGGTGATTGCATCCTGGCGGGTGGGGTTCACCACAAAGCTGATCCCCGCCATCTTGTCCAGCAGAGCGTCTACATCATGTTCCAGTTTATAGTCCAACTCGTCCTCATAAAGCGGAATGACCTGATAGAAGTTGACCTCCTCGCCGCCCGGCAGAGTGCAGACCTCGCTGCCGTCCTTCGTACCCTGGGGGCCGGTCAGAATGGCGGCGCACAGCTTCGTGTTTTCTGCAAAGTCCTCCTCATTGTCCATGGTATGACCGAAGCCCAGCCAGGTATCACTGGCAATGGGCAGACGAGCCAAGGATTTCAGCAGGCGGATGGGCCAGTACCACTTTTCGTCTTTCATGGACTCCTGATCCAGCTTCCAGTCCGCAGGCAGGGCAATGGCCAGCTCTGCCCGCTCCAGCTTGTACTCCGCCAGTTCCTTTGGCACATTCATCCGGTGGGCGCCCATGCCCATGGTGACCAAGGTGTAATAGTCCCGCTCCTCAGTGGGCGGCACCATGCAGATGTCCACATGGATGTCCGGGGAAACGATCTCGTGGAATACATTCTCAAACTTGCCGAAATACTGCTGGATGTGTCCCTCGACGGCCTCCATCTCCTCCTCGGTGTAGACTTCGGGATTACTGAATTCTTCCTCATCCTGCGTGTCCTCATTGTCTGAGTGGTCGCAACTGTCATCCTCCGGATCTCCCTTTATAGGCTCGTAACCGATCTTCAGGGTCATCTGTTCTTCTGGCAGAGAGACGCCGGGGCTGCGGGTGATCGTGTGCTTATCGTCCGCAGAAAAGCCGATAGTCTCGCCGTCTTGCAGCGTCACATCACACGCCAGCACATAGGAGGCAAGGCTTGCCAAAAAGTCTCGCAGTTCCTCCGGCTCGGCGTCGGTGTTCAGCACTTCCATTTCCTCCTTGCCAAACACATCCATGCCGTAGGTGTAGCCGTTCAGGCCACCCTCGCTCCGGTACAGGCCGAACCAGATCCAGTTGAAGATGGGCAGTTCGTCCTCTTTTATCATATATGCAAGGCCCTCATAGAAACGAGGCTCAAATACCACACCGCTGGTATAGACACCGGTGGCGTATTTCTGCTTGCAGCACACTGCCATCGCCTTGGTGAACAGCTTACCTCGTTCCAGCAGTTTTTCCTCCTCGCCTAACACAGCCACCATGATATGGGCCTTGTGTGCTTTGGCCACTTCTACGGCCTCTGGCCACATATAGTTGTTTTCGGCGTTGATCTCCGCTTCATTGTCCGGGATGTGACCGTGGAAGAGTGTCACGATCAGCATCATATTGCCGACCCGCATTACCACAGCGTCATCGCTGTTCTCAACATCTTCGTCGCCCTCATCCGGCTCCTCATCTACGATGCCCCATTCTTCCCGCAGATCTCGGATCAACTGCTCCTTGTCCCACTCTGCTTTGGAGAGGAGCACAGATCCGGCAAAGGAACCCTTATGGTCGGTTTCCTCCTCGTCGGCGTCATCCTCAAGATCCTCTACGTCTTCATCCGGATCATACAAGGATTCATGCTCCAGTCCGCGGATGAACTCCTCAAAGCTGTCTGCCAGATGGGTGATCTTATAGTCGTTTTCCTGATCCACATGGACTACCGCAGGCTCTCCCTGGGGACCGCAATCCCGGTAGTCCAGGAAAATCATATCGTGTCCGGCGCTTGGACAGTCACAGATGGCCACACCGATGGCAGGATACTCCCACTCATCGATCATAAACTGACTGCCCAGCTCTCCACAGAGGGAGCAGCTCTTTTCTCGTCCGATGCCGAAAATGCCGGTGATGGCCACATGGTCCTCTGCCCAACAGGTGGGCTCATCACAGGGATAGCAGGTATTCACCGGAATGCCGCCGTTGTGCTGCTTCATCAGCCAGATGTAGGCGGCGGGCAGCTTGTAGCCCAGTTCCTCCTCCACGCTGGCAATCAGCTCATCGGAAGGCGGATCACTGACATATTCTTTCAGTGCATACCAATTATCATCCCAGAAGTTGGTGAGGTCGAAGCCCTCAAATGGAGTATCACCAGGCACGAATTTGGCCTTCTTTTTCCGGCTGCACTGGCGTTTCCGGATCTCCGCCTTACACTCCCGAATTACCGCCGGGGCATTTTCATCCTCTGGGTCCAGCTCTGCCCACCGCTGGGCGTAGGGAATGGCCTTTTCCTCCTGGCCGTAGAGATACTGATAGCCATAGGCCATCCGCATATTCCACTCCGCCTTGTCCTGGCCTTCCTCCCGGACGGACTCCAGCACCTCAATGGCCCTCAGAAGGGCTTTGTCTCCCTTGGATTTCAA
This sequence comes from Pseudoflavonifractor sp. MCC625, assembly GCF_018784545.1. NCBI lineage: Bacteria > Bacillati > Bacillota > Clostridia > Eubacteriales > Oscillospiraceae > Pseudoflavonifractor > Pseudoflavonifractor sp. MCC625. Next base: position 31,481 of record NZ_WQOJ01000043.1, read on the forward strand.
AGTACCTTCGTCATGGTCCCCGATGATGGCGTAGTTCTCCAGTGCACGGGCCAGGGCGTAGGCGGTGCGGTAGTTCCTCCAGTTCTCCGGGATGGCATTCAGTGCCTGGATACAGCGGGTGTACTCGTCTTCGTCGTTCCACTGCTCCAGCTGAGCGAAGAATGCTTCGGCGTTCTGTTGGGTGTAAGGAATATAGTCCATGCCCGTCAGCGTTTCGTCCAACTCGTCATCCTGATTCTCAGTTTCTGTCCCATCATCTTGTTGCTTTAGGGGTACAGAACCTGCTTCACGGCGGAAGGTGTGGAAGATGGCCCATGGGATGTCCGTGCCTTCAAAGAACTCTTTCGCCATGTTCAGCGCCTCTCGGATGTCCCAGGCGATGAAGTCCACATAGCCGCAGTAGAGGCCGGTGGCTCCGCCGGTGAGGGTGAGAACCTCCGGGCCGTCGCCGGTGGTGAACACTTCTTCCAGCTTGTCCCGGAAGTCGAAAATCTTATCCGTTCCTTCCTCCTCCCGCAGAGTATCCAGAGGATAGCAGAAGAAGCCCGCTACCGCGCCGTCGGCATGAAGATCGTCCATAAAGTCATTGTCGGCGTTCAAGTAGCCGTTGATGAGCGGCACACAGCAGGTGGAACCGGCCATTACATCCAGCCGCCAATCGGCGTCGGGATCTTCATTGGGTTCCATTTTGTAGCCAAGATAGCTCTCCAGATAGGCTTCCGGGTCGGTGGAGAGTTCCAGGCCCCGCTCCTTCAGAGCGTCGGGAAGCTGGGACAGGAGGAAGGACGGCTCTGTCTTGGGTTCCTCCAGCACATCAAAGCTATCTATGTATCTCATGTGGGGGATCTCTCCCAGCACCTGGTCGGTGAGGGTGGTGAGCATCCACCAGACCCGGCCTTCCTCCTCCCGGAGCATAGGCAGCAGCTTTTCGCAGTAGGCAGAGATGGCGAAGCTGTTTTCACCCTGCTCCTCCAGCCAGATCTGCACATCCTCCCCGGAGATGTCCCAGCCATCCTCAGTACGCAGGCCGATGTTTCGGATTGGCTGACGGCCCACCAGGATGTTCCAGTGCTCCAGCACCTCCTTAGGGGCGTGCTTTTGGAAGTAGACCAGCTCAAACAGCTTGACCTTGTCACCCTCCGGGGTGAGGATCAGCTCATGCTTTTTGCCGTTGAAGCCCATCTCGAAAGAGATCTCATCAAAAACCAGATTCAGAGTTTCCTCCATTTGGGCCACGAGTTCTGCGCCGCGGGTGTGATCTTTGTCCTCATCCATCATCTGGCGCAATTCTGCTTCCATCTCGGCAAAGGTTTCCCACCAGTTCTCTGTCCGCTCCCGGAAGCACTCCGAGAATTGCGGCAAGGCAATAAGACTCTCACAGGCATCAATGAGCTTTTGGGTATCTTCATCACCAGGAAGTTTCTCCAACGCCTTGCGGAAATAGGGCAATGCCCGGCCCTCCTGATCCAGATAGTAATAGGAATAGCCCATACGGAAGTTCCAACGGTAGTCTTCTGCAAAGTAGTCTGCATGGGGTTTCAGCAAGGAAATCGCCTTCTGATACAGTTCCCGATCCTCTGGAACAGCCAGGTTGTTGTAGGCGCGGGCCAACTCGCTGTCCATCTCAGGGGTACGCTCCTCGGCGGGGATGGCCTCCAGCGCGTCAATGATTTTTTGGTATTTGCCTTTTTCATGCCACTTCTGGCACTGCTCTAAAATATCCATATCCGGTTCCTCCATTTCTTCTGGCTCCAATACTTCCGGCTGAAACACGCCGTTTTCGTCCCGGGCAAAGGCGCAGGGGGCGGGGGTGTTCAGCAGAGGAATGATGTCGGGATCGTCGTTGCAGATCGTATTCAGCTTGTAGATCCCGGCATTGTTGGGGTCGTCCATGTACGCCTCGCTCTCGTCACCGGCGGTAAAGCGCCAGCCACTGTCCCAGCCGCCGTCCGCCTTCTCCCGGTAGCAGTAGCCAATCTTGCAGTCCTCCACCGTGATACGGTTGGTGGCGATACAGCCATCGGCGCCGGCCCAGTCAGGGAGCAGATGTTTTACATCTTCCGCCTTTACATGGTAGTTCCGATTACGGCCGGAGGCTTCGTACAGCTCTTTCCGCAGCATCTCCACCTGATAAGCCATATCCGTGATCTCATCCTCGCCCATCATCTCGCTGATGTCGTATTCCAGCGGGGCATGGGCAAAGTCCGCCAGGGCCTTGTCCATGGCCTCGTGCTCCTCTGGCGTAGCAGTGATGCGGACACGACGATCGGGGGTGTTGTACTCGTCCAGATCCTGAAGGTTTACACTGCCACTGACGCTGCACTCCAGCAGGATGGCGGCCAGGTCGGTGACCACATCAATGGCGAAGTGGAAGTCCATTTCCACGCCATCGGAATGTGTAAACTCCAGGTACTCCACGGTTTGGCGAAAGTCCCAGTTCTGCTTGTCCAGACCGATCTTGGCGAAAATCTCGCTGAGGGGGATCTCCTCCTTTTTCTGATCCTCTAAAAATGCCACAAGGTTCAGACTGTCATCTGAACCGCCAATAAAGTTGCCCCAATATTTTTTGATATACATCTGTCACGCCTCCTGTTCTGAATCCAGTCGATCAATGAGCTGATTCAAGTGTTCCAACCACGCAGGAGCGATCTCACCGCTGTCCTCGTTCTTCCAAAGATCCACAATCTCACGGATGCCGTCCTCGTCCGGCACCTCGTTTTTGATGTCGGTGAGCTGCCGCAGCAGGAAAGCAAGTGCTTCTTTGGATGCTGTGAAACCGGTGACTTTATCCCATACAGCTTCTTCATGATCGTAGTCCAGCTTGCCGTTATCCTTCCATTGGAAATACAGCTCCGCCAGAGCCATCGCAGTATTGTCAAAGAGGAAGTCGATTTGTGAGAAGTCAGATCCCAGCATGACTTCCTCTTTCATCAGTTCGATCATCTCGCCCAGATCCATTACCGGATGCTCCGGTACATATTCATTTTTGAGGATGTCCAGTACATCCAGCCCTTCGTCACGCTCTAATGCTTTTATGCCCCATGCTCCCATGTCGGCACCTCTCTTTCTTTATTTTGTATCAAGCTTCTATTGTCAATCATAGTTCTCCAGCCGAATGATAGGCCGATAAAAGTCATAATCTCCGTTTAGTTCATTGTCCTCCTGCACTTCCGGCTTACAGTGGGGCGAACAGGGTAGGAAACCGAGAAATGGGCCCAGCCCACCGCAGATATTGCATCCGCCGTCACCGCCGCAGGTGGTAAGTCTATCAGCCTGCACCACTTCCCGCATATAGGGATCATAGGCGATGGACAGGCCGAAGAAATTGGGTTCCTCCATGTCGTAGGACCTGTTCTCGTCCTCATCCATGTCCTCAAACCAGCGCAGGCGCATGGAGTAGTCCAGCCCATCTCCCCAGGGGAACAAGGTTTGGCAACCACCGCCGCACAGGTAGGCCCACTCATCTGCTGTGGGCAGCGAAAGCCCCTGCTTTTCCAGCCCGGTAAGAAGTTCATCGTAGTCTGTGCGGTTATAGATCCAGGTCTGAAATCCATCTTCCGTCCGTTCTATGCGGGCCGACTGGTGCAAGGTAAGACTGCTGCTGTCACTCCAGGCAAAGTCACGGAACTCCTTCAGCCAGTCAGGGTGGGCGGTCAGCCTGGGATCGTCCATCTTGACTGACTCCCAGCAGAGTTCCTCCAGCTCCCGGCCCACCAGCATGGGGCCAATGGCCGCTTGCCGGACGGGAGCCATGCTTTCCCGGATCATCTCCTCCGGGTTCTGCGGTTCCATTTCCCATTCCCGGAACAGATACTCCAATTCCTCCCGGCTCTCCTGATTCAGTCCCACGGCAAACTGCTCCCAGCCCAGGGTGACGGTATCGCCGGGAACAAAGACAAACTTCCGGCCATCTTTTTCGAATATGCCGGTGGTGCAGCTCTGGCCCCAGCGGTCAAAAGTATGTAGACCGAGAAAGGTCATATCATAACGGGCAGCCAGGCTTTCCATCAGCGTCTGCTTCTCGGTTGTATCCATTTGATTGAATTGGGTGCGGAATAGTCTTTCGTTCATAACAAGTCCTCCTACAGCCTATCCAGGTTTTCCTGTAAATCGCCCTGCATCAAGTGCTGGGCAATGGCTTGGTTCAGTGCCTTATGGGGGTGATAGGCTGCCTGCTCTACATCGTGCAGGCACTCCTCCATCAATGCCTCCGGAGAAATGCCTTCCCGTTTGCCATAAAGATGGCCGAAGGCATAGCACACGGACTTGAGAAAGCCGAAAATATAGTCGTGATTTCCACGCATACTGGGCAGGTCGTTGAACGAGCCCATACCTCCGTATGCCCGAAGATGGTGGGCAACCTCCCGCTGCTGGTTCCAGTCCTGAATGTCCCGCTCCAGCCAGCCGATCCAGTTTTGGAACTCTGGATGGTCTGCCAGAAGGATGGAGCGCAGACAGGTCAGAGCCTCGGTATAAATATCAGACTGTTTCATTGGCCATCGCTCCCCCAAATACCTCCATAAAGCACACCATCTTTTCCAAGGAACAACATCCGGCTGCGAAGCAGGCTGCACTGCTCCACAGCGACCTTGTTTCCGTCACAGGTGGGAATAGCCTCCTGTTTTTTCCCAAGGTGATCACCATGAGCGGTAAGGAAGTAGAATTTATCCCGTTGCTGGTATCCGCCTTGAAACAGGAAGGTATTGCCGGGCGGGGCAACAGAAAAAGCTCCGCTTCCTTCGATTGGCAGTTCAAATACAAAGTCCTCTTTGAAGTTCGTCCGCACCAGCCGGAATTCATCGTAATAATAAAACCACAGGTTTTCTTCTTCGTCCAGGCTGATGGCGTAGCAGTCATAGATGGAATAGTTCTCATTCTTCCAGAGAGGAGTTCCCTCCGATGTCCATGCAATCAGGCCGCAAGCACCCAGAGGTTCATCCCAACCGTAATTACCAAATACACCTTCGTCAAAGTAGCTGGTAATGATGGTGCCATCTTTTTTTACCACACAGTCTTGAATGCCATCCCCCAGGCAGAAACGGGACAGCACAGCTCCGTCCCGGCTGACGATCCAGGCGTTCTGGTCGGGGCCGTTTTCCCGATAGGCGCATCTTGCCCCCAGCAGGAGGAAGTGATCACCTGCGGGCCGCAAATAATGAAACTGGAACTTCAAGAGGCCAAGAGGAAACAGCGTCGTTTCCAGCACCCGCTGTTCCGCCCAATCCAGCTGGATTTCCACTGCGGTATAGGTGGAAGGAGTGCTGAGCCAGTCCTTACCCTGTGTTTCGGACGGCTGTTCCATGAGAAGATAGACTTTTCCATCCCTTGCCGTGAAAAAGTCTGTCACTTCTGTGCCCTCCAGATGTTTTTCCCGGCGCAGCTGGTCCAGGTCAATGATGGAGAACAACGGCAGATTTTTGGCTTTTATAGGTTTGTTCATAGTGTCTCCTCCTGGCTACTTTAACGCTCCATCATAGGTGTGGCTTTCCCAGGCGGCCTCAAATTCCGCCTGCTCTATGACGCAGGCGTGGAACTCCTCACCCCAGACATGGGCGTTCAATTCCTCCACGGTGGGGATCGGCGTGATCTCGATGGCGCCGTCGTAAAGGTCAGGGATATTGCGGGTGCGGCCATCTGCAAAGATGTCAATGGAGTGGAGGGCCAGCCGCTCATTTTCTGTATCCACTTCATAGAGGATCACCGACGGTTCTCCCTCCGGTGCGTCCTCCCAAAAAAGCTTGATGTACTCCATCATTCCATTTCCCTCATTTGAACCAATGCCACCCCGTCATGGTGCCGGTTACCTCATCTATCTGTATTGCAATATCATAATTGCCGCGACAGCCCAGCAAGGCCGCGAGATGATCGTTTTCCATAATCAAATCATAAAACTCAACCGCTATGTCTTGGAATTCCTTCGGAATTTCCAGTGCAGAGAAGAAATCCACTGATTGAGCATTTTGGAAAAATTCAATGGCCGTTTTACTGCATTTTACTATAATCCCTGTTTGAGTAGTCAAATCTTTCATGCTTTCGCAACCTCGCTCATGTTCAGATACATCCCCATCGTTTTTTCATTGTCACAGGCCGCCCGGATCATTTTGGACAGCAGCATCAAATCGTCGATGTATTGGGAGTACACGCAGAACACATCCTCGTCAGAGTCGAAGTGAAACAGATCCACGCCGCTGTTATTTTCCTCGAACTCCTGGATCACGCCCCGGACCAGCCGCTCCCAGTCTCCGCTGCTTCCAGTCAGTCCCAGCCGACGGAATACTTCCGTCCGGAATCCATTGTTGATTTTCAGCAGAAGGGAGAGCGCATAGGGGTGGTGGGGAATGAGAAAGAATGGCGCAATCTGCTCCGGCTTCACCCAGATTTTGAAGGGCGGACGCGGGTCAGGTATCCAAGGCAAGATTTCCCATTCGTCCTCCGGCCGGTTTCCGTATTGGCAAAGGTCTTTCATAGTGTTCTCCTTTGTTCTGTCACATTTTTAATCCTGCTCTCGATAACTGGCTTCAATGTCAATGAACCGCACATACACGGCGCAGATTTTGCCCTTGGCGTCATACCCGAAGTAGACAGGATAGTAACCATCCCCCCAGCCGGAGGCAAAGATGGGCAGGTTGCAGTCCGTGCCCGGCACTGTCCAGTTGAGCCAGTCGCCGCAGTCCCCCTGATATTTGGGGTAGGCTTTGGCGTTTTCTTCCAGAAGATCGCAGAACAGGTCGTTGTAGGGGTCGATGTCCGGGTCTTCTTCTAAACGCTTGGCCCAGTATGCCTTGAAGGCCGCCTGGGTCTGGATGTCCGCGACACAGCCCATCCCGGCGTCTACGCCAAAGCCAAAATACTCGTCCTCTCCCAGTTCCTCGTCCAGATCCTCGTTGCCCACCATGCCCAGCTCATAGCGGACAGGCTTTTCCTGAGAAACCTCCACCTTGACGCAGGCATAGCGGTCGCCGTATTGTTCGCTGGGCACCACGCAGATTTTTACGGGATAAGTTCCGGCGGGGATCGTTTGAAGGAACGGCAGAGTGTCCTCCAGTTCCACCAGCGGATCACAGGCGAAAATCTGCCCGCTGGGGAAATGGACGGTGCCGATGTCCAGCACATCCACCGCCATGTTCCCAATCACTTTCTCTGTGAAATGGGCCTCCAAGTCATCTTTACAGGTCAATTTATCCTTGATTGCTTCGTATTTGTTCAGCCATTCAGTTGTAGGCATATCAGTTTCCTCCTGTTGATTCTGTTTCTTGATGTACACACTCTTTGAGCCGTCCCAATAGCAGTTCACACACCGGCCATCCTGAAAATGATGGTCACAATTCGGGTAGCCATAGAGAACATGGGCACATTCTGGCACAGCCCCATCATCTGTGAGGAGCCTTTGAAAAACAGGCTTCCGCACTCATCACAAAGGGCCAGTTCTTTTTCTGCCATAGGGTTCACCAGTCCCGTTCCCGGATGGCCTCCTCGGTGTCAATGGGGATGCCAAACCACTCCAGAATGTAGGCCACGGTTGCCGCAATACATTCCCGCGCCACCGTTTCGATCTCGCTGTCGTTCTCGTCAAACTCCTCCTGGAGATCATTGATGCCGCAGACCGCCTCGTCCAGCGTTTCCTGCACCACTTCGGTGTCGGTTTCGCCACTCTCCAGCAGGGCGATGACCTTCTGAAGCTCGTCCTTTACCTTGTCCACCAGAAAAGCAGGATAGTAATCGTCCTGATACATCTCGTCCAGCAGCTTGTAATTGGGGTCAAATGCTTTCATAGGGATTGCTCCTTTCCTCGTGTATGTCAGTCACGCTCAGCTCTCATGTGTGATACAGAAAATCTCCTTGTTCAAATCAAAGTAGATTACCATCAGTTCGTCGGTAATCTCCGGGTTAAAGGACAGATCCAGAATGAAAACTTGCTGGTTCATCTCGCTATCCACCAGACTGCCGAACCGCTTGAGCTTCAAAAAGTCAACCATCTCAGCAAAGGACAGTTTGGCTGGGTCGGTTCCCGGAAAAAGTTCCGCCACAATATCCGGGCCTACATCGTCCCGATGGAACTCCATGAAAAATGTCACAACGCTATGGTAGCGGCTGTCCTCGTCTGCCAGCGCCGCTTTGATGGCGGCTTTGGCCTTCTCCGCCAATTTCTCCGCCTCATCCAGCATTTCTCCCACCGCATCCATGACAGCAGGATCGCCGGTCAGTTCTTCCTCTACATCGAAGATAAAGGGTAGTCCCGATTCCTCGGGAAAGTTGAAGATTTCCTCACCGGGTGTATATGTAAAATCAATGCGTTTACAATTCAGTTTCATAGATATACCTCTTATTTCAATTTCAGCACAAATCCCCAGATACTCACCACAATCAGGAGAACACCCAACAGAAAGAACACCACCCGCCGGTATCCTCTGCTGTGGCGGTGGGCATCCCGCGTACCAGTGGGGTCGCAGAGCCAGTTCCAGTTGCGGGTCGCTCCAATTAAAATCACGGCCCCGATGAGCACCGAGGCAATATACCAATGCTCTTGCAAAAATACTGTGATCTGTTCGCTGTTCATTTATATATAACCCCCTTTTCATCATCGGGAGTTTCCCGCCGAATAAATTCCTCCCGTTCTTTCAAATCTATTTCCAAGGCTTTTTCCTCCTCAAGATATTCCTCGCAGTCCCGAACCAGCTTTTGGGCGGCTGGGTCATCCGGGACCAGGGCCAGCCAGTGCTTGGCGTATTCATAGGCGGAGGCGGCGGAACGGTATGCCATCAGGCAGGAATAGCCCATCCGGGCGTTCCAGTAGGGATCGTTCTCACCCTGGGCGCGGACGGACTCCAGCAGCTCAATGGCGTGTCGGATGAGATCCCCGTCCACTTCACCGTCGGTCCCATGCTCTCCATGATCTCCCAGCACCGCCAGATTGCTGTAAGCCCGACTCAGCTTGACGGTCAGCAGATAGCCCCGCTCCTGTTCCGGGATGGCTTCGATGGCCCGGATACACCGGGAATACTCGTCCTTCTTATTCCATTGCTCAAGCTGCTCCAGCAGCTCTGCTTTTTCTGCCTGATTCATCATTTCACCGCCTTTTCCGTGTCATTCTTTGCCTTTTTTGAAGTGTCCGCTGCCTCGCCAGGTGTTGACCACACAGGTGAAGATCTGGCCGCAGTGCTTGCACCGGATCATGTGGGCCATGATTTCATCCGCCCAGCCATCCTCTGTCTTTACCTTCTCCAGTGGGCAGGTGGATTCCTCTTGCATCAGTTCAAATTCCCCCTCCGACACCAACTGCTGAATGTAAGCAATACAGGCCAGATAGTCCTTTGGGGCGTCAAATTTTCTCCATGTTTGAATGTTTCGGCAGTGCTCGCACATACAGAGCCCTCCTTACGCAAATACTTGCTGGTATTTCTCTTTCAGTTCCTTGGGCGCCGTCTTGATGACCTTGCTGCCGCCGTTTTCAGAGGCTGTGCCCCAGATGGCCCAGAGCACATCACGCCACAGGTAGGCCAGCGCCCTTTTGTCATTGCCGGATTCTTCCGGCAGGTAATATTCCAGATGCCCTTTGATCTCCATCAGAGCATCCAAGCTCTCCTCATTGGCAATCAGGGTGCGGAACTCCTTTGCGGGCTTCAGATTCTGCATGGACTGGACACCGTGGACCAGCACCGGCAGGGACTGAGCAGTAAACCCGTACTTCTTAAAAAAGGTGTGAATAAACTTTTCTTGCAAAGAGGAGTGCTCGTCATCACAGCGATCCAGGTAATCGCACACCAGCCGCCACCACTTCGGCCCTTCCAGTCCCAGGGCAAACACGGCAAAGGTGCCAGGCATGGCGCAGGACTCATCAGAGAGGTTGTTGTACCACTCGTCCTCCTGCATGGCCAGCCGAGCATAATTCTCCATCCGGACATGGAGACGGGGATACCGCACCGCACAGGCAAAAAGCTGATGGACACCCTTCTTGGGCAGGCCGGGGATGGGCAGGTAGATCTTCTCCGGTCCGCGAAACTCGATGGAGTAGCTGCGGGGGAACTCCGGCTGCTCCAAAATCTCAATCAGATAGCTGAGAGCCTCCTCACAGGCCCCCTCGCCGCAGTCTCTGGCGGTAATGCGGATGGTGGCGAAAGCGTCGTTAGCCGAGGCGGTCAGGTGCTTTGTTTTCCGCTTTTGGATATTAGGCGGCAATTTGCCGCTGCCATTGGTTTTCAGTTCCTTTACCATGTCAGGACGAATCTGGGAAACCAGGCCAAGGATGTGTTCAGTGGTGAGGGATTCAAAACTCTGCCCATACACCGTATGGCAGATCGCCACATAGCAGGCAAAGCGCAACAGACCTTCGTCCACATCCTCCGGGCGCAATTCCGGCAACACCGTGCAGGGCGGAAAGACTGTAAAGCCATCTTCACGCTCTCCCACAAGGAAATAGCGTTCCTGCACCTGTTTTTCTATGTACTTCTCCAACTCATAGCAGATCTCTTGCCAGCCCACCAGCCGCCGCATGGCATCGCAGAGAAAAACAGCATCCTCGTTGGGAAATCCCTTCAGTGGCAGACTGATCAGATAGCGTTCCAGCAGCTGATCCGGAAGGAAGGGCGTTCCATTATGGTTTCGCACCACGGTCGGGTAGGCGGAGTGATTTTCACGGGCGGTGCCGTTCAGCACATCCTGAATACAGATATCCGCTTCCGCCAGCACCTCTGGAGAAGTGTCCGGTTTATGAATCAGATAGTAGCGGTCTTTTATGCCGTCGCGTTTTGGCAAACTCATGCTTGATCACCTCTTTTCAGACAATAAAAAAGCCCCACGCCGCACTGTCATAAAGACAGTCTGACGCAGGACATGAAGAAGCCGCGTTGAAGGAGCCGCATCCACCAGCAGATGTAGTTTCTTCAACAACCAAAATATTTTTTTCGTATCTTAAAGCAGCAAATTGCTGTCCAATATATTTGTTCATAGCGGCACCATTTGTTCTGAGCGTAGTTTTATATCTTATTATATCACAGCACCCCTTCAATGAAAATATTTTGTTGGAAATGCTAATGAAAAATTTTTGTGAATTTGTTAAGGCGCAGGGGCTGTTATCTCCATAGTGTCTGGATGGATCAGAGTGATTACTTTTCCCTGATGCAAGGCATAGTTGACTGTCTGTGCTGTACCTGAGCGCAGCTTTTTCTGATTATCAAACACACCGATAAGGTACTCTGCATGATCGACCATATAGTAATTCCTTTTTTTATAACTGGAAACATCCGCAGAATGTGAAATAACAATGGAATCGTTTGCGTTTTGGATCAGCTTTTTCAATCTATGTCTACTCTGATCCGGCCATTTAGAGTCATAACCGATGAAGGGAACTACAACGACAATTTTAATATCTTCGTATCCCGTTTGTGCCCTCAATGTCAGCAGCTGTTCTCCAGCCCACATATCCACACCAAGAGCACCGCCGACAAAAAAAGTACGGACAAATTTCTCGTCATGAAGTATCCGAAACTGCTCCAGGAGACATTCTTTTAATTTTTGGCATAGGGGATCTTCCTCATTATATCAAAAGCAAAATCTTGTTGGTCGGTGGCCGGTAATGGCGCAGGCATACTGATTCATATAAATCACCCTTGATAACTGCCTTGATTACGCATATAAAGCAAAAATAACGCAAATAATAATGCGTATAAAGGTTGTATTATAAAATTATAACACAATACATACGAAGTATCAAGAATTGCTTTCTGCTATGCTAAAAGTGCAGAGAGGTGAGCGTATGGACGAAGAATTTATCCGCAATCGGATCACAGAATTGCGATTGAAAAAAGGTGTTTCAGAATATCAGATGAGCATGGAGTTAGGGCAGAACAGAAGCTATATTCAGGCGATTTCCTCTGGGCGTTCTATGCCGTCTATGAAGCAGTTCCTCAACATCTGTGAGTATTTTGAAATCACACCGCTTCAATTTTTTGATGCACAGGAAAATAACCCTCAGCTTATCAAGAAGGCTTTGGACGGAATGAGAAAGATGTCAGATGACGATTTGATTATGCTGATTGGTTTTATAAGTCGCTTAAACACAGAAAACTAACGATAGGAGGCAGTAAGCGTCCCGTCGTTAGTTTTTCATTTTATGCGCAGCATATTGTGGCAAGCAATGCTTGTGGCTATCCATTTCGCCACAAGCTGCTTGTTGAGGGCAGCGCCCCCAAGCCCCTTTGAACACAGAATTTCATTCTGTGGCTGCGCGTTCTGCGAACGCTTTTGACCAGGACCAGCTTACCGCTGGCCGTGGTCTTTTTCTTTTTCAACATCCTGTTCTACCTCCATTTTCAGCACTCGGTCTACATTAGCCTTTGCCGTTAAAAGCTCCCGCATTTCTTCACGGGAACGCCGGTACTCGGCATAGGTCTTTTTCTTTTCTTCCAGCAATTTCGCGTACTCCGTCTGCAACTCTTTGACCTTGGGCAGCTTCTTGACGCCCATCTCATCAAAGGCATTCTTAGCAGCCTGGTGGAGCAGAATTTCTTCCTCATGTTCCTCCCGGAATTTCTTAGAGTAGCCGGCCTTGCGGTAGTCCACATAGACCTCACGGGTCTTGGCATAATTTACGATGTGAGTACGCAGAACAGCAATCTCTGCCATGCGCTTTTCAGCTGCTTTGATCTGTGCCGAAAGCTCATTGTGATGTGCCGTGGCAGCCGCAGCCTTTTCTTCCAAAACCGCATACTCCAGCAGGTTATGCTCTGATAGGTAGTTCATGGTCTGCGCCATTTGCTTCAGATTGAAAACTTTAGCCCATCGCGCATAGCCAGCACCTTTTCCTGCCTGCAATTTTGCCTGAATGTCCACCAGCAGATTGACCTTCTGCGTCTCTGCCTGTGTAACTATTTTCTTTCGTGGGGTATGCGCTTTCTTCCCGGAGAGAACCGCCTGCAAATCATCTAATCCATATCCTTCGCCCAGGCTGTCCATTCGGGCGGCTTTCTCCCAACCGGGGAGCTTCAGGCGATACGATTTCCCGCGCTTTGATACCTCACAGCCGGACTCTTGCAGCAGCCTCAGCAGCTCCTCAAAATTAGCAGGACTTTGTGATAATGCGTTGTCAATCGCTACACGCAGCAGCTCTCGGTGAGAGGGCTTTGCCTGATCGCCCAGCCATTTGTTATAGCTCTTTCCGTGAGGTTTCGGATTCTCCACAATGGACAGTCCGTTTTCGATGCAGATGGTGTCACTTAACTGTCGGACTGCCTTGGTGCTGCCCCAAAAGTTTCGGAATTTCCGGTCATATTCTAAGCTGACCGATGACCAGATAATGTGATTATGAATGTGCGATTTGTCTATATGAGTGCAGACCACAAAGGCATGATTGCCCTTGGTAAAACGCTTGGCAAATTCCACACCCAGCCGGTTCGCTTCTTCCGGAGTGATCTCACCGGGGCGGAACGACTGGCGCACATGATAGGCGATCACATCATCCGCGCCGCGCACTCGTCCGGTAGCGGCAATGTACTGCCGCTTTGCCAGAAGGAACTCCGCATCCACAGTCCGGCTGTCACACGCATAGCCGGTAATGAGTCTGCCGTCATCTGTTTTCTTTGGGTTGGCCACATAGTCGATGATGTCACTGATCGCCCGACTTTCTGTGCGGCCCTTGCCGACATGAAGCGGCATGATTCTCGTGGTTGCCATAGGTCAGACCTCCTTCCCGAAAAGAAAACGGCCTGCCATAGCAGACCGCTTTCACTATTCTATAAAACTTTCTTCATCGAAAAAATTGAACTCATCATCTTCTAAGTGTCTTGGTGGAAATCTCATTTCATATTGCTCTTGCGCCAATGCACGGACATCAGGCCGCCTATCCTTTAGTCGATTTTTCAGCCAGGACAACTGCTCTTTCGATAGCCTCCATGGAAGATTCAAAAGACGATTCAGTGTCATCAGTTCAGCCTGCGTTTCTGCTGGTAGCGAAGCACAGGATTTACAAATGTGGGATGCATGACCTTTGCCTGAAAATTTTTCGTTGGCTTTGTATTCACCACAAACTTTACAATAGTGTCCATGCTTTTTCATAAGCTGATGCCCTTCTCGCAAAGAACATATAACCTGCGAATTGCTTTCATAATCACATCCCATTCCAAATCAGAAGCATAAGAAAACTTTTTACGGTATGCCTCCCAAAGTTTTTGCATAACCGAATCATTTTCCACTTCGTCAAAAACTTCTTCAGCCTGGTTAAGATACTTCTCCGATCCCCGTTTATGAGCAGTTGCCAGAAGCGCATCATGTAAAATTTTCGGGTTCAGCGTGGTTCCATGCAGCTGTTCTAAAATGTAAATATCGTAGAAATCTCTCATGCGGGTATTGGTTGTGGTTCTGGTAATAATGGTTTCCAGTTTTTCTGCCAGCACAGTTTCTAAATTATAAGCCCAAATATCAATGGAGCGATCTTCCAGCATAAGTTTGAATGAATACCGAACCTCTCTTGGAGTGATTGCATCTCCCGTAGAAATATCAATTTTCAAAGGGGTCACTACACCATCGAATGTTGTACTCATGCTGACACGAATCCCCGGATACTCTGCTTCATCCATAATCTCCGAAATACTTTTCAGCTGAAATTTAACACCATCATCAATCGGAACAGTTACGATTGATGAAATTAGATTCTCAATATCCTCCACATTAACATTAGCTCCTTTTATGGTTGCATCCAAATCCATCGTAGAGCGGGCATCCAATCCAACCATAGCCGCTACCAACATACCACCCTTCAAGATAAACTTATCACGATACTCAGAAAGAGAAATACGCTCCAAAAAACGCTCCATCATGTAGTTCCTCATTAAAATCTGAGCATCTGCGGATTTTTCTCTGGAAAGGTTTCGTATTAAATCTTTAAGCTGCCTTGCTGTTTTTATCATAAAAGTACCTCCAAATACTGTCGTAAAATTTTTTCCACCTTGAACATCCCAGCATATTGCATTAAAGCTCGCAGGTTCTTATCTTTTCTACGGGCATACGCTTTCAGTGCTCCCTGAAAGGTCTGAATTTCAATTCTGCTACGGCTTCTGAGCAAATCACAGATCGTTCGCTCCATATCATAAACCGGCACAGTATGCCCGAACGGAGTTTTCGCTGTTGTAAGTCCTACATCATGTAAGTCTGCTTTAATCGTAAAAACTTGAATGCCTTCTGCTTTCATTTTGCTTGGATTGCATCCAGTTTTGACCGTAACTGTATATTCTATTGGTTCACGGTCTGTCAGATCGTGAAAAAATAAAGCTGTTTCATGTGAAAATACTGCTTGTTCAAATCGCAAATGAAGCAGATACATGGCATCCACCCAGGAATCTTTGGACAGATAAATCCCATGTGCGACTCTATCCAAATCTCGTGAACGCACATAATCATAAAATACCGGCTTTGAAATTCCCGAAGATACGACCTGCGATGTTCGCAGCATTCCTTCTTGTGCTGTTAGCATCTGATCCAGCTGTTCAAATTGTCCCATCATGTCACTTCCTTTCGTACTAATATTATATTCAATATTAGTTCAAAAGTAAAGTCGTGGATATAAAATTCCTTTTCCCAAATTTAACAGACGGTGTCTGGCATTTTTATGGTTTTGCGTATTTTTATCCATAAACCAACTCCTGAATTGCAAATTTCAAACTCTGCACCTTGCCCAGTAGCCAGATTGCAGCCAGTGGCAGCCCCATCGGGCTAATCAAAAATGCCATAACCAGCAAAATCACACCATTCTGCGGGGAATAGGTAATAAGCACAGCCACGCCAAGCAGAGCAATTACAGTGCTGAGCAGACCAAGCACCAGACCGGATATGTAGATCAGCCCCGTGCAGAGCCAGACAAAAAGCGTCAGCACCAAAGTGACCGGTGCAGTTATAATCATCAAAAGCCCTTTCAAAATCTTCATGTTATTTCCTCCTTGCAGCGTTCTTGGTATCTTTTCTAATCATATTATCCGGCATGGGCAGGCAAAAGACAAGGATACCGATAAAAAGAAAAAGCGGAGAGAGGAGCAGCGAAGTAATGCCGTTCCTCCCTCCGCAAATGGAGTATCTATCCCTGTTATAAAAGTTTGGAAAGCTGGGTAAGAATTTCCTCTACGCCCTCCCATAACTGTTCCTGCCGCTGGGATATATCCTCCAAGTCAGCATCATAAACCCGTCCAGTCTCATGCACTTTACGGGTCAGCTGGTTTAAGTTGTTGCTGCTTCGGCGCATCAGGGAAACAAGCTCCTTCAACTCCGGCAGCTCCAGCTTGACTACATACCCATCCAGCGCCATTTTTCTTAGATAGGCTTCACGGTTGGAGGTTCCAAACTGAGACATTTTTTGCTCAATCACAGCAAGCTCCTCCGCTGAAACTCTAAAGTTTAATTGCATATCCCGCTTACGCTTTGCCATAGTTATCGCTCCGGCTCCCGTTTCTTCGGGGCGGCAGGCTTATGGGCAGGCAGCTCCTGTTTGAGCTTATCCCGTACTGAGGGGCGGGACGGTTGCAGTTTTTCTCCCTGAGTACGGCTGCGCTGCTGTTCTACACGCACCAGATCAATAAAGCCATCCAGCACAGCAGGGTGGCTGTTTAAGGCATAACCACAACGGACAGTTTCGGGATTATCGTTGGGAATGGTCTTAGCCCATTCTTTGTTGCGTCGGGAGTAGCGCCCATCCCAGTCCTGAAGCTGGACGGTGTTAGCCAGAACCATAGCCACACGCTCCATGCCATAGATCTCGATCACACCCTTTGCCGCATCGTGACTGAGATACATTCCGTCGAAGTGTTCCCGCACCGCCGCTTCAATGGACTCCTTGCATTGGAGATTTGCATTGTTGGAAGCCCGGTACTGCTCCAACTCCCCATGTTCTCTCGCATAGGCGGCAGAATGGGGATAGACCGGTGTTGTTCGCAGTTCCTCTTTGGCTCTGCACACATCATCGGCACGGTTCTCAATGCTGTCCCGGATCACATCCATATAACCGGTCTCCAACTTTTCAAAATAGCGGTACACATCCGCCAGCGGAGAGGGAGATTCCAAAAGTGCCTGAGCCTGGGCATCAGTCAGCTCCAGTTCCTCCATCGCCATCACAATGTCCTCACGAACCGTGTACTCATAGGTGTGGTGCAGGATTTCTTCCGGGGGCTGTCTTTTCAGCCAGTCCCGGAACTTGTCCTGTTCGGCAGCCATCTTTTCATAAAGGGCTGTATTCAGATCGTTAGTATTCATGTTATCGCACCTCCTCAAGCTGTTTTGGTTTCTTGTCTGTACTGCGGGGTTGCACCGGGCGTTTTAGGTTATCCAGCACCGAAGGCCGTGTACTTTTGGCAACAACAGACTCGGTGTGTGCCTGTCCCTTTCCGTCGATGTTGAGCAGGGTATCCAGCTCCACCAGACGGGCGTTTTTGCATCTCAGTTCTTCTTCATAAAGGAATGGCTTTCCGACTTCCTCCTTTGCCGCAGCTTGCTGCTGACAGAGGTTATCCAGCTGTGCCTTTGCCGACTCCAGACGCTGGGGCATCTGAGCAAGGGCATTGTCGATACGGGTAAGATTTCCGCGAGGGTCTGTACCAAGGGTTGCCCGGTGGGTCATCTGTCCTTTCAGCAGGAGCGTATACTCCTGTTTCCAAGCGGAAAATTCCACGGACATGGCATACCCCCGGTAGTTGCCGATCTGCACCGGATCGGAGGTTTTAACCTCCTTGCAGGCATCCAAAAGGGCTGCGCCGGCGTTCTCCTTATCGGTCAGCAGATCGCCACGGATTTCCATACCAGCAAAACCGTCCTCCGGGTGCGGGTGCGCTGCCAAAACCTCCAGATCGGATTCAAAGCCCTTGATAAAGCCCTTGTGCTTTTCAATCTCCTCCGGGAAGTATTTGAGCAGCTGGTCCTCCAGACGATATTGCTTGCTCTGGTGGTCGGCTTTCATCAGCTTCAGGCGGGATACCTCCACATCCAAATCCATGCGCTCCTTGATGCGGGGATCTCCGGCACACAGAGCCTTGATCTCTGCAAAACTGAGGGCGGTTTCATCCACATCATCGCAGGAGCGTACCGGCGATTTAGAAGTCATGATCTGACTAATGAATTTTTGCTTATTCTCCACCGTCTGCCAGAGGTATGCGTCAAAGGTTCCTTCGGTCACATAGCGGTACACATGGACAAGAGGATT
>NZ_WQOJ01000044.1:0-293 GCF_018784545.1 Pseudoflavonifractor sp. MCC625
CCAATCCAGACTCCCAGAATGTCCTTCCTGCCATCCATGGTGACACCCAGAACCACATACGCTGCTTTGGTCACGTACCGCCGGTCTTCCCGAACCTTGTAGTGAATGGCGTCCATGAACACAAATGGATACACCGGCTCCAGCGGACGATTCTGCCAGGCTGTGACCTCCGGCATGATCTTTTCACTGATCTTCGTCACCAGCTCCGGAGAAATCTCCACGCCGTACAGCTCCTTGATCTGCTCAGCGATATCCCGCTGGCTCATGCCGCAGGCGTACAGTGCCAGGATCTT
>NZ_WQOJ01000045.1:0-453 GCF_018784545.1 Pseudoflavonifractor sp. MCC625
CTGCTCTTATCCGCTTTGATCGGTTTTCTTGCAGCAGAAGCTCCTATGGATGAACAGAGCTTTCCTTTGATGATGGAACTTCTGAACTGCATGGAAGGGGAAAAAGAAGATGGTTGTCAGGATGCAGTAGATAGTTTACTTGAAGATGCCGCCTGCAATACCCGCCGTCACGAAGAATATTACAGCAATTATCAACGCTACCAGCTGATGCAGGTGGATAAAACCCGTGTCATTTTGGCTTGCCGTATCATCATCAATGACCTGCTGGGGAAACTGTACCGCTATGACTACCGGTTTGGTTATAACCTGCTACTGGATGAGGAAAACAGCATAGAGAAAAAACTGCACACGCCTGTGCGGGAAGAATGGGAGGCTGAAGATGATGAGATATAAACTGGTAATCGCTGAAAAACCATCGGTTGCACAAAGTCTGGCTGCGGTAATCGGTGCAAC
>NZ_WQOJ01000046.1:0-205 GCF_018784545.1 Pseudoflavonifractor sp. MCC625
AGAGTCAGTTGCTCTACCAACTGAGCTAAAGGTGCATACTTTCTTTCGAGAAAGAATGTATCCCGAAAAAGTGGGGTGCTCGCTGCACCCTCAAAACCGAACAATGTAGTTGATTTCATACTCCACAAGCGCCTGCATTGCTTCTTGTTAAGGTCAAGCCCTCGGCTTATTAGTACCGGTCAGCTGCATGTGTTACCACACTTCC